>JASHSC010000490.1 GCA_030036915.1 Terriglobia bacterium | reverse complement strand
TTCCCCGCCAGATTTTTCAAGTCGCCATCTTTCTCGTAATAGACTTTAGCCATAGGTCTGTTTCCCCTATCCGTCGTTGAATTTAGAAAGAAGAATTATATACGAAGTCCCGAATGCCGTCGCGGGTGTTTCGCACTGGGCGGGCAGACCAGAGGCATTGAAGTTCCAGTGCAGAGCGATTCTTGCGGGTCGAGGTTCGGCGAAGCCGGCGGCGCTTTGAGCGGATACCCATTTCTCTTGGAAAAAACACCCGCCTAGCGTAACAGTTCTTCAAGTCTCACTGCTTGGTCGGTTTTATCGTCACGGTATTTAATGATGACGGGAGTGTAGAGGGAAATTCCCAGTTCCTTGCCGCGACCGCGCGTAACCGCGCGCGCGCCGGGAACGACGACCGCCCCCGCGGGAATGCGCAGCGGCGCGTCACCCTCGCGGCGATGCACCGTGTCCCGAACCAGATCGTAAACGGGCGTGGACCCGGTAATGATCGTTCCGGCGGCCAGCACCGCGGCCTGGCCGACAATCGTGCCTTCGTACACGCCGCAGTTGCCGCCCACCAACGCTCCATCTTCGATAATCACGGGCAGCGCGCCAATCGGCTCCAACACGCCCCCGATTTGCGCGGCCGCGCTGATGTGAACGCGCTTCCCGATTTGCGCGCACGAACCCACCAGTGCGTGCGAATCGATCATCGTGTCATCATCCACGAACGCGCCCGCGTTGACGTACATGGGCGGCATGCAAGTGACGTTTCTCCCGATGTAGCAGCCGTCGCGAATCGATGAGCCGCCGGGAACCACGCGGATGTTCCGCCCCTCTGGCAGCCGCTTTAAGGGGTAAGTGTGTTTGTCGAAAAATTGAAAATCAGCGGGAGGAAGCGAAGCCACACGCCCCAGCCGGAACCCCAGAAGGATTCCTTTCTTCACCCAGCCGTTCACACGCCAGCCGGAAGGCGAATTCGCGTCCGGCTCCGCCGCGCGAATTTTGCCCTCGTTCAACGCGGCCTTGAATTCGTCGAAGACGCGGGCGGCATCTTCGACGTGTTCGAACGATTGTTTTGAAAACAGTTCCTCGATGTGAGTTTGAAGGTTCATTGATTCCAAAGGTGTGGGAGCCGATGGTTCCGCTGATGACAGATCATTGCGAGCTCTTTTCCACTCACCAACAATCAGCCCTGAGATCTTTCGCCGGCAGGATTTAGCAAAGCAATCGGACACCCGCCCTCAAGGCAGCGCAACGCATTTTATCGTCGAGAGTGGTCAGTGGCAAGCATCGTCGCAGGGCCTCCTGCCAGAGGGCTACAAAAGTATGAAGCAAAACAAAATGGAGAGTCGCGACTTACAAGCCAACCTCTATTGAAATATCCCATTTGTAAAGGGGCGCCTCACCAGATCGAAAGGTCGTGAGGAAATTTTAGTGGGAGCTCCGGCTGTTCGCCAAGGCCGGCCGGCGAAAACTGCGCTCGCTCCGCCTTGAAAGGGGAATCCAGGTGAAAGAAGGAATCAGCCGAGTGTAAGGGCCGAAGAATTTTACAACCAGCAAAGCGTAGGAGACGGCAATCTTGAAGCGCACCGTCAGCCATAGAATTTTCCAACTGCCAGCCGAATCCGCCTCCGGCGTCTCGCCGGCGGAAAATACCTGAGTCTGCACTAAAGCGTTAAAGGATGCCTGTAAGGTCTCAAGCCAACAGATCGCCAGGAGCTTTCGCGCTTTCGTGAGTGAATGAGCTAGGTTGCATAATCCCAATTCTTCTTGCAGCCAATGTGCGTCGGAAGGGTCAAAGATGCACTCAGAAAGATGGAGCCAGCGGCCATTTGCTATGCTGGGGGACGGATGGATTTCGCGCAAACTTTCGTCCGTTTCGCGGGAACGATCCCTCCTGGACAGGATCCAAACTAGGAGGAGGAATATAATCGCAGTGAGAGCGTAAATTATGATCATCGATGCAAAATCTTCGTCAATTCATTATTGAGTCGACTCATTCCAAGAGTCACAGATTCAGAATCCCCCGGCACATTAGGTGAAATCGCATGCTCGACTGCGACGGGCGTAATATTCCAAAGCGACGGGACCCAAACAAGAATGCACAAAGCGGAGGCAAGAGGAGACATAAACCACATCATGCGATAAATCATTGCTGAACCGGAGGCCTGAGCGCTTCCAAACATGGCGACGTTGATCGCCACGTAAATGGAGAAGCCCAGCATAAGCCCGGCAACGTTTCTTCCCATTTGAGAGCGGTAGTGCCGCGCGGCAAAAAATAGCACAACCAGAATCACACCTTTGGTTACAAATGTTCTCAAGGCGAAACCAGTGAGGGCTTGACTTCTGCTCGCAGACCCTACGAGGGCCGGCAGGACGTAAAAGATGCCCAAGACTGCCGTAATCAGAACTGTAACAGCGCGCCCCAAGCTTCGAATGACAACAAAAGGTCTGAAAATATGATCGGAGATTTCCACCAAAACAGCAAACTCCGCTAGCGCATTAACGAGATAATTGAACCAAAAGGCGCGAGGGTAGACCGCCGGGTAAAGCCAGTAAATCACGTACATCAGGATTGCGCCAAAGGCAGCGTAAGTGATGTAGGAATAAAACAGCGGGAACACGGAATACGTCTTCTGCGTCGCGCCCCGGAGAACCAGGGTGGCAAACATCAGGAGCGAGCATAGACTAACCGTGACTCCGAGTGTATGCATCATTCCGACCAGGATGGGCTGGCAAGGCAGAAGCCGTGCACGCCCATCCTTGGCCGAAGAGTTCGTTCATGCGGCGTCGGGGGGGACAGGCATTGGTGGAATACCACCACCTTCTGGCTTCCGATTGAAAGATAGCATAGTCGTTACCTCCTTTCCAGCGCAATTATCTGCACAAAGGTACTAATTGGAGTTAATACAAATATCAATTCAAGGATGCTTAATTTCTCCATGGGGGGCACAAGTGCTTTCTTTTGGGGTGCGCCCCCCGGGGGTGGATGGGTATGAGATAGGAGGGATTCGAGGGTGAAAATGGACGCCAAAAGGCTGAGGGTCATCCCCCTGAAAGCTCCAAGCAAATCATTTTAGCCTTTTACAATCATAATGTTGTGAGAGGGCGAGGGAGATCGATTGAGTATCTTGTGAACCCATGCTTTGACCCTCTTTCCGCAAGCGGGAGGGTTTATACGAGGCGTCAATGGCGGATGGTATATTTACCAGTGAATTTTAACTTTATAGGTATTACTTCTGTGGAGGATAAAGTAAAATTTAAACGCGTATAATTCCTGCTGCGCATGACGCTGTCCAGCAAGAATATCGATCCGCAATCATTCAACGAATCCCCGCCAATTGCTCCGTGAATCTCAACGTCACGTCTGGAGAAGACAATTCCGGGTTGCTGTTGGATTAATCGGATTCGGAAATGCGGGCGATGCTGGCGCCCACCTGGGTGAGCTTTTCCTCGATGCGCTCGTAGCCGCGGTCGATGTGATAGACCCGGTCAATCATGGTCTCCCCTTCCGCCACAAGTCCAGCGAGGACAAGCGAAGCGCTGGCGCGAAGATCAGAGGCCTGAATATGCGCGCCGCTCAGCGGGGTCTTGCCGCGCACCACGGCGCGCCGCCCGTTCACAGTGATGTCCGCCCCCATGCGCGCCAATTCCAATGCGTGCATGAAACGATTTTCAAAAATCGTTTCTGTAATGACCGAAGAACCCTCCGCTTGCGTCATGAGCGTCATAAATTGGGCCTGCATGTCCGTGGGGAAACCGGGATATTCCTGCGTGGTCACATCCAGGGCTCGCAGTTTAGTGCCGCTCATGACCGTAAGCGATTGCGGGTCCTCCACGCCGCGAACCACTTTGACGCCGGCCATCTCCAGGTCGGCAAGTACCGAGGCGAGATGCTCTAGTTCGCACCGGCTCACCGTGAGCTCGCCGCCCGTGATCGCTCCGGCGGCGAGGAACGTCCCGGCTTCAATCCGGTCAGCAATAATCGAATGCTCAGCCCCGTGCAATTTGCCGGTGCCGCGGATCCGGATGTTGGGCGTGCCAGCGCCCTCAATCTCCGCGCCCATCTTGTTGAGCAAATTCGCAAGGTCCTGCACCTCGGGCTCGCGCGCCGCATTCTGGAGAACTGTGACCCCCGTCGCCAGAGTGGCCGCCATCATTAAGTTTTCGGTTCCGGTTACGGTTATCGTGTCGAAGTAGTATTCCGTTCCCTTCAGGCCGCCGGCCCGGACCTCCACATAGCCGTGATCAAAGTTGATGTTGGCCCCCAATTTTTCCAGACCCTTGATATGCAGGTTGATGGGTCGAACTCCGATGGCGCAGCCTCCGGGCAAGGAAACTTTCGCATGTCCAAAGCGCGCGACCAGCGGCCCCAGCACCAGCACCGAAGCCCGCATCTGTTTGACCAGTTCGTACGGCGCCACGGGATTGAGCAACTGGCGGGCTTCAATCTCCAGCCGATTCCCGTTGGCCTCGTGCGTGACCGAGGAATCGACCCCCAGGTCCTCCAGCAGGCTGCGCATCGTGCTGAGATCGCGCACGCGCGGGACATTGTGCAGAATGACGCGCTGGTCGGTAAGCAGTGATGCCGCAAGCGCCGGCAGCGCCGCATTCTTAGCTCCGCTGATCACCACGCGGCCGTGCAAAGGCCGCCCGCCGGTTATCAGAAATTTATCCATAAATAGCCTGAATCAGCGGCTCCCCTGTCCCATCGCCTCGCGCAAAACCTGAGCCACGTTTGCTCCCTTTCGAAGCCTTCGCTCCGCTTCAAGTTGAGAGATTTTTTCGACCTCCATCAATATTGCCACTGGAAGCTTTCGCCCTGACGCCTTCAAGATCTTCGTCGCCACCGCCATGGTGCAGCCTGTAAGTTCACTCAAGATTCTTACGCCCCGCTTCCAAAGCTTCTGGTTTGTCAATTGAACGTTAATCATGCGGTTGGAAAGCACGCGGCCCAGCCGCACCATGGAAGCTGTGGAGAGCATGTTGAGCACAAGCTTCTGAGCAGTTCCGGCCTTCATGCGACTCGAGCCCGCAACCACCTCCGGTCCTACCACGGGAATAATGCTGACGTCGGCAAGAGGCTTCAGTGGCGCCGCCGGATTGCAAGTCAAGCCGACCACCTTTGCGCCGATGCTCCGTGCCCAGCCCATTCCACCCAAAACATAGGGTGCACCACCACTGGCGGAGATTCCCACCAGCAGGTCGCGGCGCGAAAAATGGATCTTCTTCAGGTCGCGAACCGCTTGACGAGGATCATCCTCCACGCCTTCTAAGGAATGTGTGAGAGAAGCCGGAGCGCCGGCGAGAACCCCCATAACACTTTCGCTGCCGAAGGTAGGCAAGCACTCCGAAGCGTCCAGCACCCCCAGCCGCCCGCTGGTGCCGGCGCCGAGGTAGATCAGTCGCCCGCCGTTGCGGATTGCCTCCACCGCCAAGTCCACGGCGCGCGCAATCTGTGGCAGCGTCTTGCGCACAGCCGGCGCCACGCGCTGATCCTCCTGATTAATGATTCTCAGAATTGCCAGTGTGGACCGGGTATCGAGTGCCGCTGCCGCGGGATTCGTCCATTCGGTTACGCGTTCACCAGATTGGCGACGGGAAAGTTTGCGGTGTGCGATTTCGAGACCTCCTCGGGTTTACAGTTCCTTCCCCGAAAGAGTTTCCCACCCACGGCGGGACAAGTCCCAGTAAATGATGTACCCCGAAGCTGCGGCGATGGCCATGAATAGGAGTCCGGTGCCCGTGGCACCCAGTATGATTTTGCCGATAGCAAACAGCACCATGTACACCATCAGGCAGCCGAGCCCCCAATCCATCAGATTATACCAGCCATCTTGGGTGGGAGTAATTTCCGGCGCGAGCGCGGCAATGTGTCCCCATCCGGCTACGCCCGGCCGGACGCGGCGATAAAACTCCAAGAGTTTCGATTGCGGTTCGGGTTGGGTAAGAAGCGTGGCGGCGACCCACACCACCGTTGTGATGATTACGGTCAACACCAGGTTCTTGGCGAATTGATTGGGGTCGGATTCCGGGAAGGGGCTGCCAAACTTCAGCACGACGGAAACCACCGCCGCTGTGGCCATGGATGAAATCTCCGACCAGGCGTTGATTCGCCACCAATACCAGCGCAGCAGATAAACCGCTCCCGTGCCCGCGCCGATGTTCACCACCATATCCCA
>JASHSC010000489.1 GCA_030036915.1 Terriglobia bacterium | reverse complement strand
TAGAAAGCCGGCAGGCGGCGCGGATGCTCAAGGTAATACGCAAACAGGCTCCGCATGCATGTGGTCAGGCGCCTCCGCTCGGCGTTGAGAGTTTGATGCGAGTAAAGATGGGAGAAGAGGAATTTCTTTACCTCCCGTTCCTCCTTCAGGACGCGTTCGCTCAGCGATACCAGCCGCGTTGGGAAGGCCCGGACCTGCGCAAGGGACCGAATCCGCCTCCTCGTAAGGCGTTGGCGCGTCGAATCGATCATGTCTGTCACCAACGCGTTCAGGAGGCGCTTAAGAGTTTCGTTGAACTTTAGCTTCTCTTTCGCCGCCGGATATTTCCTGTCCATGGCAGCATAAAACCTGTCGAAGAGCGGCAAGCTTTCACGCAGAATCGGCAGCGTGAGGAGCCTCGCCTCGTAGCCGTCGTCAAGGTCGGCGCAATTGTAGGCGATTTCATCAGCGATATCGATCAATTGGGCCTCGAGCGGCGGCCGCTCGAGCAATCGGTATTCCGTCAATTCCGGGTGGTTGATGGAAAGATAATCGCGTGAGTGCTTGATGATGCCTTCGCGCACCTCGAAGGTCAGATTGAGGCCGGGAAACGCAGCGTATTTCTGCTCGAACGATTCAACGATGCGCAAAGCGTGCAAATTATGGTCAAAGCCATCCTGGTGCTGCCGCATTAGACGGTTGAGCTCCGATTCGCCAGCGTGCCCGCCGGGCGGATGACCTACGTCATGCACCAGCGCGAGCGCTTCCACCAGGTCTGCATTCAGGCCCAGCGCCTTCGCCACTGTGCGGCTGATTTGCGCCACCTCCAGCGTGTGCGTCAAGCGATTACGGAAGTGGTCGGAATACCGCTCTGTGAACACCTGCGTTTTGTTTTCTAGGCGGCGGAAGGCGCGGGAGTGGATGATGCGGTCACGATCACGCTCGTAGTCGCTGCGGTAAGGGTGGGCGGGCTCTGGGTAGCGCCGTCCCTGGGATTTTTCCACGCGCATTGCGTAGGGCGCGAGTTGGCACGTATTCTTTTGACGCATGGTTGCAGGCACATCGTCTCCCCGAAGCGAATATAGCACAGGCAAGCATGCAGGATTAAACCCCGCCGGCCCGCGGTTCTCCAGAGAGCCATTGGCGCGGGCTGCGGCTCTGATATAATCATGCGTCAACATGCCGTGCCGGAAACAACAGGCTCTCTGAGCCTTTTTGCGTCAGACCAGCATCTGAGAAGTTGGCGGGGGGAGGTGGCACAATTTATGGTGCGCGACACGCTCGTTTGCCTGCTGGCGGGAGGAGAGGGCGAGCGCCTTTACCCCCTCACCCGTGACCGGGCCAAGCCCGCTGTTCCATTTGGCGGAATCTACCGAATCGTTGATATTACGCTTTCAAATTGCATCAACTCTGATCTGCGTCATATCTACGTGATAACACAATACAAGGCGCTCTCGCTGAACCGGCATTTGCGCGAGGGCTGGATGATTCTGGGAACGGAAATCGGCGAGTTCATCACCATCCTCCCCCCCATGAAGCGCGTTGGCGAACACTGGTATCAGGGAACTGCCGACGCCATCTACCAGAACCTCTATTCGATTGGCAGCGAACACTGCAAATACGTGCTCATCCTCTCCGGTGACCATGTATACAAAATGAATTATCAGTTGATGCTGAGGCAGCACGCGGATTCGGGCGCAGGCGTAACGGTCGGCACCATCGAATTTCCCATCTCGGAGGCTTACCGCTTCGGTGTGTGCGAAATCGATTCCGCCGGACGCATTGTGGGCTGGCAGGAAAAGCCCTCTAACCCCAAACCCTCTCCGCGCGACCCCAACAAGTGCCATGTCTCGATGGGCATCTATTGCTTCAATCGCGACCTGCTGATGGAATCTTTGCTGGCCGATGCTGATGACTCCACGTCACAGCACGACTTTGGGAAGAACGTCATACCACGACTGATTGAGACAGGATGCGTCTATTCCTACAATTTCATCGACGAAAACAAGAAGGAGGCGCTCTACTGGCGAGACATCGGGACCATCGAGGCCTATTATGAAGCCAATATGGACCTGGTTTCAGTTTCGCCGGTGTTCAACCTCTATGACTCCGTCTGGCCCATTCGCACCTACCAGCGGCAATACCCACCTGCCAAATTCGTCTTTGCCCAGGAGGGGCGGCGCATGGGCATCGCGGTTGATTCCATCGTTTCGATGGGCTCTATTATCTCGGGGGGGCGCGTAACGGGCTCAGTCGTGTCGCCCGATGTTCGCGTGAACAGCTACACGGAAGTGGAGAGCTCCATTCTATTTTCTCACGTCAATATCGGCCGCTATTCGCGCATCCGCCGCGCCATCATTGATCGGCACATTCATATTCCCGAACGTACGGAAATTGGGTATAACCTGGAAGAAGACCGAAAGAAGTATCACGTCACGGAAACCGGAATAGTCGTAGTGGTTCCCGAGCAGCGAATGTTCGAAGAACCTGAGTGAGGAGGCACGTTTCCGCGCCAATCGACTCCGACATGCTTGAAATCACCTCCCAAAAAGGTTAGGGTTCGTATGGGTGTTCTTCCGCGGGCCCATAGCTCAGTTGGTTAGAGCAGCGGACTCATAATCCGTTGGTCCCAGGTTCAAGTCCTGGTGGGCCCACCA
>JASHSC010000488.1 GCA_030036915.1 Terriglobia bacterium | reverse complement strand
CCCCGGTCGCGGTGAAAGGGATCGAAAGACCAGTGCAGGTTTCTACAGTGGGTTCAATATCTCGGAATAACGGCAGTTCAACTTGAGAATTCCGCCAGCTCCTCGGCGGAATCCCGCAGTTTGCCGGGGCGGTCCGCGAGTTCCATGCTCACCGCTTTTTCATTGCAGCAAGTATAGCGCTCGCAGCGTAGGCAGTCGCGCCAGACTTTGGTGGGAAATCTCTCGCGCGGAACCTCGTGAAATCCCAGCTTTGCAAAGAACGCAGGAGAAGTGGTAAGGGCAAAGACCGTCTTGAGGCCCATGGCCTCGGCTTCATCCAGCAGCTCGTCCATAATTACGCGCCCAATGCCTTGGGATTTGCGCGATTCATCCACGCAGAGTGAGCGAATCTCTGCAACTTCCTGGTTGTAAAGCTTCAGCGCTCCGCAACCCATGAAACTGCCGCCCTCCTCCGCCACCTGGAATTCCCATACATTTTCGTAGAGGTCAGTGAGCGTGCGCGGCAGCATGATGCGCTCCTCGGCGTAGTGAGAGATCAGCCGATGGATTTCGGGCACATCAGTCAATTTGGCTTTGCGGATCGTCAATTGCCTCTCCCGGAGTCAAATTCCAAAATTCAGGGATGCCAGACTACGCACGCGCGTCCTGCATCAAGAGAATCATCAGGGCCTTTTGAGCATGCAGCCGATTCTCAGCCTGATCATACACCACCGATTGCGGCGAATCGATAACCTCGTCAGTTACCTCCTGGCCGCGATGCGCGGGAAGGCAATGCATGAACAGCGCCCCGGAATCAGCCGCCGCCATCAGGTCTTTGGTAACACGATAAGGTGCAAACACCTGGTTCCGCAAGTGCGCGGTGTACTCCTGGCCCATGCTCGTCCAAACGTCGGTATAAACCGCATGTGCTCCCGCCACGGCCAGCATCGGATCATGGGAGGTCTCAACACCGCCGCCGGTTTCCCCGGCGATTGTGCGCGCGGCCTCCAGAACCTCCGGTTTGGGCTCGTAACCTGGCGGCGTGGCGACGCGGACCGACGCACCGAGCTTAGCCCCAAGAATCATCAGTGAATGGCAAACGTTATTGCCGTCGCCGACGAACGCCAGCTTCATTCCTTTCAGTACCCCAAACTTCTCGCGGAGAGTAAAGTAATCCGCCAGAGCCTGGCAGGGGTGGTAAAGGTCTGTGAGCGCATTGATGACGGGGATGCTGGCATTGGTGGCCAACTCCAGGACGGACTCATGTGCGAAGGTGCGCGCCACGATTCCGTGGACCCAGCGCTCGAGATTGCGCGCAATATCCTTGACGGCTTCACGCTCGCCCAGCCGCGGCTTGGCATGTTCCAGGTAAACGGCAAAGCCGCCCATGCTAGTCACGCCGACTTCAAAGGTGGTGCGCGTCCGCAGCGACGGCTTCTCAAAGATCATCGCCAGTTGTTTGCCGCGGAGGGCATGCGCGTACTTTCCTGGACGTGCCTTGACCCGCTCCGCAAGATCGAAGAGCAGCGTCAAGTCGTCATGCGTCAGGTCCGGATCGGCCAATAGATCCTGCACGCTCAAAGTCTCGGGTCTCTTGATCGTTGTCGTCATCACAGCCATCAGGCATTTACCCCCTTCATTGCGGCCGCCGGCTCAAGCGCTGCCAGCACTGGCCTTAAAATTCCGATCGCTTCGTCAACGTGCTGCTTTTCGATGATCAAGGGAGGCAGGAAGCGCAGCACTTTCTCCTGCGTGCAATTCAAAAGCAACCCGGCATCGAGAGTCTGGCGCACAACAGCCTTTCCGGGAACCGACAGCTCCGCGGCCACCATCAACCCGTCACCACGAACCTCCTGGATCACCGGGAGGTCTGCGCGCAACCTCTTGAGCTCCTTTCGGAAATACTCTCCAACCTCACTCACACGGGGAAGGAATCCCGGGCGGCCCAAAATCTCCAGCACCTTTAGCGCCAGGCGACATTGCAACGGCCCGCCCCCAAACGTTGTTCCGTGCATGCCGGGAGAAAAAGCCTGCGCGACTTCCTCGCGCGCCAGAATGGCGGCCAACGGAAGGCCTGCAGCCAGGGGCTTTGCCACCAGTACGATGTCCGGCTGCAAATCGAATTTTGTGAAGGCGAAAAAGCGCCCGGTACGGCCCAACCCGCACTGAATTTCATCGCAGATTAACAAGGCTCCCTGCGTGTGGCAGAGCTCAGCCGCCGTCTTCAGAAAACACGTGTCAAGCTCGTTGACTCCGCCCTCGCCCTGAATCACTTCCAGCAGCACAGCCGCCACGTTCGGCGTGAAGCTCTGGCGCAAATGCGCCGAGTCGTTTGCGCGGACGAACCGAACTCCCGGAGGCAGGGGCTCGAACGGCTCACGGTACTTCTTTGGCCAGGTCGCCGAGAGGGCGCCGAACGTGCGCCCATGGAAAGAATTCTCCAGGGCCAGAATTCCAAAGCGCTCGAAGGGGCCTGGCGCGCCTTGCTTGCGCGCCCACGCCCGCACCAGTTTTATAGCTCCGTCCACAGCCTCCGTGCCGGAGTTGGCGAAAAAAGCGCGATCCATCCCAGAAAGCCGCGTCAACTTTTCCGCCAGGGGCGCCTGGTAGGGGTGATAGAGAAGATTCGATACGTGCAGAAGGGTCTCCGAACCATCGCGCAGCGCCGCCATAATTTCCGGATGGTTATACCCCAGCGAGTTGACCGCGAGGCCGCCGAGGAAATCCAGATATTTTTTCCCTGTCTCGTCGTAAATGTAACAACCCTCGCCGCGCACGGCGAGAATCGGCAGCCGATCGTAGGTGGGAATCAACACGTGCTTTTCGAGTTCAGCAATCTGGTCGCGATTCATCAGCCCTTCACAATCCGGGTTCCCTTTACTTCACCCTGTTTAATGACACGCAGCAAAACGTTGGGTGCGGTGGTTGAGAGAATGTCCACTTCGCCCACGTTCTGCCGCAGTGTCCGGGCGCAGGAAAGGAGCTTCGGGATCATCCCATCCTGAACAACTCCTTCGTCAATCAAGCGCCGAATGTCACCGACCCGCACAACCGGAAGCAGGCGCTTCTCGGCGTCCCAAACGCCGCCCGATTCAGTGAGGTAAACTAAGCGATTGGCGCGCAGCGCCACGGCCAGCGCCGCCGCCAGATCATCAGCATTAATGTTCAGGAACTCGCCGCGGGCATTCACACCCAGGCTCGCAACCACCGGGATCAGGCCGCCGCGCAGGGCGAGATTCAATACCGAAGTGTTGACTTTGTGTGGGCGCCCGACGAAGCCCAAATCTCTCCGGTCGCCGTTCCTGCCCACCATCAACTTGCGCGCCTGCACCAGGCCGCCGTCGCCGCCGCAGAGGCCCACGGCAGGATGCTGCAGAGCACCTAGTTCCGCCACCCACTGCTTGTTCACTAATCCCGCCAGCACCATCATCGCCACGTCGCGCGTGGCGGCATCGGTAACTCGCAGGCCCTGGTGAAATTCCGTCGCTATTCCCAGGCGTTCCAGCGTGCGCGTCAGCATCTTGCCGCCACCGTGCACCATCACCACGGAATGCCCGGCCTCGCGAAGGGCGACGATCTGCTTCGCCAACTCCTTGCGCCCTTTCGGGTCTTCCGCGCCGTGGCCGCCGATTTTGACAACCAGTTTCATCGTCAATTCTCAAAATTCAGTTCAGCAATTCAGAGCAAACCCGTCTGCTGCGGCAGGCCAAACATCACGTTCATGTTCTGGACCGCCTGCCCCGCCGCGCCCTTCCCCAGATTATCGATCGCGGAGACCAAAATAAGCCGCTCGGTGGCCTGGTCCAGCGCAAATCCAATATCCGCATACTGCGTATTCGCCACACCCAGAATCTCCGGCAAGGTTCCTGACGGATAGATTCGAACCATGGGGGCCACCGCATAGAAATTTCTGTAGAGGCCCTCGATCTCACTCAGGTCGCGCGGTGAGGAGAGGCGCAGATAAATCGTCGTCAGGATTCCGCGCGTGATCGGCAAGAGGTGCGGCGTAAAAATAAAGTCACGCGACGAAAGCTCCAGTTCCTGGAACATTTCCGGCAAATGCCGATGACGGAAAAGGCCGTAGGCGCGCAAGTTTTCGTTGACCTCGGGGAAATGCAGTTTATCCGTGGGCTTGCGCCCGGCCCCGGTGACTCCGGATTTCGAGTCGGCGACGATCCCCGCGCTGACGTTTACCCATCCGGCTTTCAACAAGGGAGCGAGCGCCAGAATGACGGAAGTTGGGTAGCAACCCGGATTCGCAATCAGCCGCGCCCGGGCAATCCGCGGCGCATCAAATTCCGGAATTCCGTAGACAGCCTCCGCCAGAGCCTTACCGGCGTGATGTTCAAATTCGTACCACTGCAAATAGGCGGACTGATCTCTCAGGCGGAATGCAGCGCTCAGGTCGATAACGCGCAACCCGCCATCGAGAAGTTGCGGCACAATCTGGTGCGAGGTTTCGTGCGGCGTCGCCAGGAAAACCACATCCGGGCCGGCATTGATAATCTGTTCGACGTCCAGGGGTTCGCAGAGCACGGAAAAACGCCCGCGCAACTTGGGGTGGGAATCTTCGATGGGCATCGCCTTTTTGCCGTCCCTACCGGACGACATCAGGCAGGCCACAGAGGCGTCAGGATGGCGGGCGAGAATGGTTAGAAGCTCGCATCCCGCGTAGCCGGTGGCGCCGATGACCGCGGCCTGAACCACTCTGTGCCTCAGCGCGATCGCCCCGGCCCCCTGCGAAGCTTTTAACTCAATCACCGTGTCCAATGCTTCCGTCTACCGCACGTCTCCTTATAGAATATTTATGCAGCCTCTGTATAAATATACTTTATAGCGGATGGCAGGAATGCTTGTCAAGCGAAATTTCGATCCCGGAGAGCAAATTCCCCTTCGCGGGCGGAGGCTCAACCCTGCGGTTCGATTGGTGGAATCCCAACAGGGTTGCTTGACGGTCGCGCGGGCTGGATTCCTCCCTCGCCGCAATTGGCTGTAGCGGCGCTCTATGAGCGTCGCACTATAGGGGGCTTGCCATGGCTCGCCGCCCGACCCGTCGCCTGAAGACGGCTTTGGGTCGCAGGGCAAAGGCTCTGGGCCACAGGGTGGCAAGCCCCGGCGACGGTCGATAGACCGCCGCTACAGAATTCAAACTGAGACACTACGAAAGCAGCGGAAAGCATGCAGCCCCCTTGAAGTATAATGTCACGGTCGGGTGAATCCCGGCGAGGTTAACTTCATCAAGGGTTGGGAATGCGCCGAATCATCGCACTCGCGGCTTTGAGCCTAGTTGTAACCGCCGCAAATGCCTACGCCCTCACCATCAAAGTCCAGGACGTCACTTTCACGAGCGGTTCTGAAGCCATCGCCGGATATCTGGCCGTTCCCGAGTCACCGGAGAGATGTCCCGGCATTGTGGTTATCCATGAGGATTGGGGTTTGACGGACTGGGTGAAGGCACAGACTCGCAGGCTGGCGGAACACGGCTACGCGGCCATTGCCGTGGACCTTTACCGCGGCAAAGTGGCCTACGACCCTGAGTACGCCTACGAACTGATGGTAGGCACGCCTCCGGAACGCGCCCTGCGCGATATGGAGGCTGCGCTGCATTTCCTGGCGGACCGCCCTAACGTGAATAAGGAAAAGATCGGCTCCATCGGCTGGTCGGCAGGCGGAAAGTGGTCGCTGCTGCTCGCGGAAAACGACCTTTTTCTCGCCGCGTGTGTCATAAACTATGCTCCCCTGCCCACCGACCCGGCCGAGATTCGGAGTATTCGTGCTCCGGTGCTCGCGATTTTCGGCTCGGAGGACCGCAGCATTCCCGCGAGCGACATAAACGCGTTCGAAGACACCATGCAGAGTGCGCACAAATCAATTGAAGTTAAGATCTATCCGGGCGTGAGCCACGCTTTTGAGAATTCCGGAAATACGCTGGGATACCGGGAAGGCGCCGCCGAGGATGCCTGGCAGCGCACTTTGACTTTTCTCAACGAACATCTTAAGTAGGGAACCTAAACCTTCCGGTAGAGCAGGGCTTTTTTAACCTCGCCAATAGCGCGCGTTACGTTAATATCGCGCGGGCAGGCTTCCACACAATTGAAGATGGTGCGGCAGCGCCACACACCCTCGAGGGTATTCAAAACTTCCATTCGCTCTTCGCCGCCTTCGTCGCGCGAGTCAAACAGGAAACGATGCGCGTTGACGATTGCCGCGGGTCCAATATATTCACCATCGGCCCAAAACGATGGGCAGCCCGAGGTGCACGCTCCGCACAAAATGCACTTCGTGGTGTCGTCAAACTTCTCGCGCTCTTCGGGCGACTGCAAGCGCTCCTTTTCTGGATCATGTCCATGAGTAATCAAGTAGGGCTTCACGCTGCGAAATTTGGCGAGAAAGGCGTCCATATCCACCAACAGGTCCTTGATGACGCGGTAGCCGCGAAGCGGTTCGATGGTAATCGTGCTGCCCAGGCTGTTGAGCAGGACTTTGCAGGCCAGCCGGTTCCGCCCGTTGATCTGCATCGCGTCGGAGCCGCAAACTCCGTGGGCGCATGAACGGCGATACGTCAGCGTCCCATCGAGATACCACTTTACGTGGTTCAACGCGTCAAGCAAGCGATCGGTGGGTTCAGCGTCAAATTTGTATTCGCCCCACCAGGGTTCCTTATCTTTGTCCGGATTAAAACGCTTGATCTTCAAAGTAACTTGCATCATGAACTCCTGCGAATCGGTTCAGTACTTCCTCTCCATGGGCTGGAACTTGGTAATAACCACGGGCTTGAACTTGAGGTCAATTCCTTTGGAAGTCTGGTATGCGAGCGTGTGCTTCAGCCAGGTTGCGTCATCCCGTTTTGGAAAATCCTCGCGATAGTGCCCGCCGCGGCTCTCTTCACGCGCCAAGGCGCTTTCCACTAGCACCTCGGCGAGATCGAGCATGCACCCGAGTTCGATGACTTCGAGCAACTCGGTGTTGTAACACGTCCCGCGGTCCTCCGACTTTACCTGGCGATAACGCTCTCGCAACTCGCCGAGCTTTTTCCGCAGCGCCGTCAGTCCCTGCGCGTCGCGAAACACCGAGGCTTTGTCCATCATTTCATCCTGGAGCGTATCGCGAATGTCGGCGGCGCGCTCCTTGCCGGTGGAATTCAACACTCGGCTCACCATATCGCGAGCGCCGACCTCAGGCTGGGCGGGCAGCGGGGCCCAATCGTTCTCATGAATAAATTTCGCGGCATGCCGGCCGCCTCGTCGGCCGAAGACCAGAATATCCACCAGCGAATTGGTTCCCAGGCGGTTCGCCCCGTGTACGGAAACACAGGCCACTTCACCCGCCGCGTAGAGTCCCGGCAAGGGAGTGTTCTTTTCATCGATCACCACGCGGCCTTCCACATCGGTGGGAATTCCGCCCATCGCGTAGTGGGCCGTGGGCTGGATGGGGACCGGGTGGGTGAGAGGTTCAACGCCCAGATAGGTTCGGGCAAATTCGGTGATGTCGGGGAGCTTCTCGTCCAGAACTTTTTTGCCCAGGTGAGTCATGTCCAGGTGAACATAATTCTTCCCGTCGATTCCCCGCCCTTCGCGAATCTCGCGATAAATCGCGCGCGAAACCATGTCGCGAGGGGCGAGGTCGAGCAGCGTGGGCGCATAGCGCTCCATGAAGCGCTCATTCAGCTTGTTGCGCAAAATAGCGCCTTCGCCGCGCGCCGCCTCGCTCAGCAGAATTCCCATTTTGTAGATGCCGGTGGGGTGGAACTGGAAGAACTCCATGTCCTCCAGCGGAATTCCGCGGCGATAAACTGCCGCCATGCCATCGCCCGTGAGGGAGTGGGCGTTAGAGCTGACCCGATACATCTTGCCGCAGCCGCCCGAAGCGAAGAGCACCGCTTTGGCGTGAAAGGTGTGAATCTCCCCCGTCGCCAGGCACAGAGCCACCACGCCCGCACAGCGTCCCTGCTCAATCAGCACATCGAGAACGTGATACTCGTTGTAAAAGTGCACATCATGCTTGATGCATTGCTGGTAGCAGGTTTGCAAAATCATGTGCCCAGTCCGGTCGGCCGCGTAGCAGGAACGCCGTACAGGAGCTTTGCCAAACTCTTTCGTATGCCCGCCGAAAGGGCGCTGGGCGATCTTGCCCTCAGGTGTACGGCTGAAGGGCAGGCCCCAATGTTCGAGATCGTATACAGTCTCGATGGCCTCGCGGCAAAGGATTTCGACTGCATCCTGGTCCGCCAGGTAGTCGCTGCCCTTCACCGTGTCGAACATGTGCCATTCCCAATGATCTTCTTCCAGATTGCCGAGCGCGGCGCCGATTCCGCCCTGCGCCGCTCCCGTGTGCGAGCGCGTGGGATAGAGTTTGCTCAGCACCGCCACGTTTCCATGTCCGGCCAGTTGTAATGCGGCCATCAGGCCGGCGCCGCCGGCTCCCACCACCACGGCATCGTAACGTTGAACCATGTCCTCAAGCCTCGAAATCTGATTCGGTTGTCCGTTCTCTCTTAATTCCGGTCGTGTCCCGTTAAGGAGTGGTGGGCGGGTGAAATGTTAAAATCGCGAGCGAGCCCAAGGTGAGCAAAACAAAACCCACCACGAAGAGGGATGCCAGCGATAATACCCGCCATCCACGCGCGCTGATGTAATCCACCAGCACCGTGCGAAGGCCATTGACCCCATGAATCATGGCGAACCACAGCATCAGCAAGTCATAAGTCCGCCAGAAGGGTGTGGCGTAGCGCGCCGCCACGAACTTAAAATCGATAACCTCAACATTGTTAATCAGGTGCATGATCAGCAGATGCCCTAACGCCAAAAAGAGCAAGGCAAGGCCTGAAATGCGCATGAAGACCCAGGCATAGAGCTCCAATCCGCTTTCCGGTCGAGGTTTTCCCGTTCCGCTCATTGCCTTCCCCCTACTTTATGATGAAACTCAACATGTAAACGGCCGTGGGGACAAAAAGGATCACAAAAATGACTCCCACCGCGTAGCTCATCTTTCGATGAAAGGCCATTGTCTGCGGCCAAAAATCGATAATGCAAATTCGCACGCCGTTGATGGCATGAAATAAGACCGCCCCTACCAGGATAACTTCCCCGACTCGAAAGACCGGATGGCGATAAAGGAACAAAAGATCATTGAAAACTTTGGGTCCCCATCCAATCAATGAAATATCCACGATATGTATCAGCAGGAATAGAAATACACAGATTCCTGACAATCGGTGCAGGAGCCACGACCAGTGCCCTGGCCCGCCGCGATAGGTCAGGTATTCATGCGGTTTAACCATGCTCGATCTCTTCTCCTTGTATGCGCCACTTCGGCCGGGAAGACGAATGGATGAGGCCACATGGCTCATTCCTCATCCATAATCCCGACCGGTCATCGTACTCCAAATTTTCGTTTTTGTGCAATTGGCCTGCACCTTGTTTCGGGCTTCGCGCATCTACTGGAGTGAAATCACCTCATACGATGCTCGCAAGGTTAGGAGGACACATGAAAATCGGAGTGCTCGGTTCAGGGGATGTGGCAAAGACGCTGGCAAGCGGCTTCCTGAAGCATGGCCATAAGGTGATGCTCGGCTCGCGCACGCCGGCGAAACTTGCGGATTGGAAAAGAGCTAACACTGGCGGTGAGACAGGTACGTTCAGTGAAGCCGGCACTTTCGGAGCACTGGTGGTGCTGGCCGTCAAGGGCACCGTCGCTACGGAGGCGCTCCAGGCTGCGGGCGTGGCAAACCTGGCCGGCAAAGCGGTCATCGACGCCTGCAACCCCATCGCTGACGCCCCGCCCGTAAATGGGGTTCTGCGATTCTTCACGAACTTGAATGAGTCCCTGATGGAAAAGCTCCAGATGGAATTTCCAGCGGCTTATTTCGTTAAGGCATTCAATTCCGTAGGGGCAGGAAACATGGTGAACCCGCAATTCGCAGGAGGCAAACCCACCATGTTCATCTGCGGGAACAACGACGAAGCCAAGAATACGGTTCAGGAAATTCTGACTCAATTCGGCTGGGAGGTAGCCGACATGGGGAAAGTGGAAGCTGCCCGCGCCATTGAGCCCCTTTGCATGCTTTGGTGCATCCCTGGCTTCTTGCGCAACGACTGGGTCCACGCCTTCAAGCTTTTGAGTTAGCAGGCTTCCCCCAATACGGCCGAAGCCGTCCTGCACTGGCCGGGCATCAATCCCCTCCGGGCTTGACGAAAGGAGTCTGTATCCCAAGAACGCAAAAGGGAATCCCCATTTCATGGGTGCCGCCGATTCCATCAATTCAGGCACTCCGTCATTCCAAACCATTCATTTGAATATAATGGCCCGGCAAGGCATTGCCAACCGGCAACAAGCGCGTGACGAAGTTGAGGCCATACCCGAATGAAAAATATTGTCGAATGTTTCGCATTTCGGAAACCTGGGAGTCGGTTAGATTGAACGAACCCTCTCTTAAATATTTCGAGCCATCGGCACTCACAGAAGGGTCAAATTTCCAAGTCCCTGGTTTCCAGATGAATTTATTATCCATGAATCTCCCTACTATCTCAGCGGTTATGGGACTCAGGACGGCTTGACCCTGCTGCGGGCCTGTTTGAAAAAACGCGGGATGGGCCTCCAGATCGAAGTTGACGCGCTGCGTGAGCGCAGCCACCTCGACATCCTGTTCAAGGAATATCCAGACCGCTTCAAATGTCTGCCCGGGCGTCACCTCCACTTGCGCCAAAAGGGGCATTGGTGGCATGCCGCGCGACATGTAAGTTGAGTAGGGCGGGATTTCAACAGAGGTCCCTTCCGGACTTTTTACCTCCAGAAGAAAATCCTTTACCTGCACAGGAGCTGAGGTCGGATTATACAGGCGGATTGGCACATCCACCTCCGGTAGGCCCACAAAGTGTGCGACTAGCAAGTCGGAGCTTATATTGATCAGCTTTTGAGCCGTAAGGACAACAGCCTGAAGGGAAATGGTGACGCCCTCCGTCTCCCGGTCGGTCAAGTTGACTTGGTTCGGCTCGAAGCCGTTCATTGTGGTTGTCAACTCGTACGTTGCGTGGCGACGCGAGCGGGGAACAGCTATCGTAAATGAACCATCATCATCGGTGATCCCACGGCCAACTCCTGGCACATCGACCACAGCGCGCGAAAGTGCCTTGCCGCTGGGGTCGCGGACTATGCCCGAAATAATTGACTCGGAATTAGACCACTTCAAGAAAATGTATGAGGCATTCGCCATCACACTCAGGGCAATTGCCAGGCCAAACCCGTACCGAATTATCATTTTCAGCGCAACGCTCGTACGCTTCTTTATGGCTGCCTGAAGGATCCCTGCACCTGCAAGCAGGGCCACAGCAGCAAGCGCTAAGGGCGTGGTTACATGTTGAATGACCTCACCCAAATCTCATTCCCCCGCCAAGACTGCCCTTTTGATTAGCGCTGTTACGGACCAAATCATGTTACTGCGTTGCCGGGGTGGCTTCCGGCGGCTTGGATTCAGGCTCTTGAGCGCCGCGGTGGCACGTCCAGCAGGTTACGCGTGGGTGGTCGTGGAAGTTGTCGGTATTGATCTGGTGCGCCATCAGAATCATCTTGCGGGCGATAATTTTCTCGTGCTTATCGTCCTTATCGAATGCCCCTTGTACGTGGCAGAAATCACATTTCACTCCCAGGTCCTTCGTGAAGTGTTTCATGGTAGGCATAAGATCGCTGGCGGGCATGTCTTTCAGGACTTGAATATTCTTGAAGGCTTCGGCTGCCGTCTTAGCCGGAGGGGAAGGCTCCTGCGAGAAGGCCTGGACGGCCCCAAAAACCGTTATGACCAATAGCAAATACCCCAATTTCAAAACGGGTTGAGTGAGATTCCTCATCAGCGCCTCCTGGGCAGACACTACGGGTTGAAGATTTAACGCAACTCGCTTCAGGGTTGGAATCCTAGCACAAGTTCGGATTTCAAGTCTCGAATTCGGTAGTACGGAAGAGTCCGGCGTGGAATGTTGTGGTGTGGGTGCCCTCGAATCCGGGAATCTCGGATTTGAGGAGTCCTATGGTCCAGTCACGGCTGCACTGTAAATCGGACCCTATCCGCAGGTCGGCTCTCGTTCAATCCGGCAAAGCAAACTGCGTCCGCAGGAATCATGATGTTCGGAGAGAATACCAGTTTCCGGGCACCGGGAAAGAGGGCATCGCGATGATCTTTTTCAGTTTTCCTCCGAAACCATTGCAAGCTGGGCAAGAAGGATATCTCGCGCGCTTGCAAGTTCCATCGCAAGGCGACGGCATTCTTCGTCGTCGACTTGGCGGCGCTGCAACATCGCGTAAAGAGCTTCCTTGGCTAGGATTACTTTTTGTCGGGCGAGTGTAATTTCCGCTTGAGGCTCCATTTGAGTGATCCCTCCCATCTGTAGATTCCGCCACCTCGGCCGCGCGACTACCAAACCATGCAAGCTGGTCGCCAAATCAACCCGGAAATATCTTGCTGTTCGATTTTCATGCAAGCCGCAGAAATCATTGGACTTCGAAGAACGGTCCTGGTTCCAATTCCTGTGGTATCCTCCCGCAGCGAAAATACCGATAGGGGGAAATTACAGTGACATATCCAAAACCTACGCGGCGTTCCTGGGCGGAGCCGTGGAAAATCAAGATGGTCGAACCGATTCGCATGACCACGCGGGCCGACCGGAAAAAATTCATCGTGGAAGCGGGGTACAACACGTTCCTTCTGCGCTCGGAAGATGTCTATATTGATCTCTTGACCGACAGCGGCACCAACGCCATGAGCGACCGTCAGTGGGCGGGCATGATGCTGGGGGATGAGGCCTATGCGGGCAGCAGGAACTTTTATAAATTGTGGGAGACTGTAACTCAGTATTATGGGTATAAGTATCTTGTGCCCACGCATCAGGGGCGCGGCGCGGAACACATTCTCTCCCAGATCATGATCCATCCCGGCGACCTCGTCCCGGGAAACATGTACTTCACCACCACTCGCCTTCATCAGGAGTTGGCGGGCGGCACGTTCGTCGATGTGATTATTGATGAAGCTCATGACCCCGCAAACCTTCATCCCTTCAAGGGCAATGTGGACTTGGCCAAACTCGAGCGCGTCATCCGCGAGTCGGGGCCGCGCAAAGTTCCCTACGTGTGCATCGCGGGCACGGTGAACATGGCGGGAGGACAGCCACAATCCATGGAAAACATGCGGGCCGTCAGCGAACTGTGCCATCGCGAGGGAATATCTGTCGTGCTGGACGCCACGCGCGCCATCGAGAATTGCTATTTTATCCAGCAGTGCGAGCCGGGATACGAATCCAAAAAGATTGCAGAAATCCTGAAAGAATACTGCTCCTATACGGACACCTGCACGATGAGCGCGAAAAAAGACGCGCTGGTGAACATCGGGGGATGGCTGGCCACGAACCAACAAGGCCTCTTTGAGGAAGCCCGCAACCTGGTGGTGGTCTTCGAGGGCCTGCACACCTACGGCGGACTGGCGGGCCGCGACATGGAAGCCATGGCGCGGGGCATCGTGGAAAGCGTCCAGGACGATCACATCCGCGCGCGCATCGGTCAGGTGGAGTATTTGGGCAATCACCTGCTCGACTGGGGAATTCCCATCGTCAGGCCGGTAGGCGGGCATGCGGTTTTCCTGGATGCCAAAGGCTTTTATCCCCACATCCCGCAATCACAGTATCCCGCGCAGTCTCTCGCGTGTTCAATCTATCTCGATTCAGGCGTGAGAACGATGGAGCGCGGCGCTGTCTCAGCGGGCCGCGATGCCAAGACCGGCCAGGAACATTTTCCGGAGCTGGAGTTGGTTCGCATCACGCTGCCCCGCCGAGTCTACACCCAGGCGCACATGGATGTGGTGGCCGAATCTGTGCTGGAGGTCTACGAAAATCGCGAAAAAGCCCGCGGCCTGCGCATGACCTACGAGCCCAAATACCTGCGCTTCTTCCAGGCGCGGTTTGAACCGGTAAAATGAGTTGTGGCAGGTCGTGCGAGTTTGCCAGTCGCTTCCTCAAAAGAATTCTGACTCGCCGAAATCGAAACGCATGGGAAGAAACAAGGAAATCCGGAAGAAGATCGAGGGCCATCGGCGAATGGTTCTGGAGCATCGCGCCAAAGTAGATGCGGAACTCAGAAGGCCAAATCCCGACCGCCAGCTCATCGAAAATTGGGAAAAGAGGATTCAAATCGTTCAGACGGAAATTTTGCGCTTGGAAGAGAGGCTGCACCGGTACTAAAATTGGAACATGAGCAAATCAAAGGCAGCCGTAACACCGGATACGCGGACGCTTGATCGTCTCCTGGAAGAGTATCGCGAGGTTCACGCGCGCGTTAGTGCAGATCTTGCGAACCTTGCCGACGCTCCCCGCTTTTCCAACGCCTACCACGACGCGCTCGCCGCTCTCTATTCACAACTCACGCTCACCAAATGCCTCGCCGAAGAATTGCAAGCAGCGATGGATCGCCTCGACGACCAACTCCCTGAGGATTGAATTAAGGTGCGCTCGTTCACTCAGATTGCCCAACGAGCCCAAATGCTCGGAGTTTTATCCGGAGCCAGCTTGCGAGTGAATCTAAATCTGGACTTCCGCGTCCGCGGGCAGCAAAGTGAGGAATCTGTAACACCGTAATGCCCTTCTCCTTCAGCTCATGCTCTGCATATTGCTTCCCTGTTCCTCTGACCGCCGCATTCAGCACGCGGTATTCCCAGGCGGATGTTTTCCAGCGGCACAAATGCAGTTCATTGAAAAAGTGAATTGCATTAAGACCTGCGACGATAAGGAGTTTGGCATTGTGGTGCTCGATCATCTTCCAGACGAGCTGGCTTGAGTAGTCGTATATTTTCCCTCTGTCAACTTGTTGAGCTTTTTGAGCTTTTCGGAACTCCCGGTTCTCCATGGGCAAAGGAACGTGCTGGTGACTTTGTCATTAAACCATGCCTTCAGGTCAGGGTGCATCGCAAGGAACTGCCTCCACTTCCGCCCCCATGGTCCTCATGCAAAATCGTCTGAACTGTCAAAAGGTGGATTCGGTCCACTTTTCCCGTCAAAGTTGGGGACAAACGGCGGCGCTTCGCCGCCGATCGAGCCAGGATTCAAGCCGAAGTAGATTGTCGAAGACTCTGCGTAGTGACGACCCAACAACAGGTTACCCCCTTCCCGCAGCAATTCTAGCTTGCCTTCTTCAGCCAAATGCCTTTCAAGTGACCTATGACAATTCCACGCCAAATCTATAATCTCTTCTCGCTTCTCCTGCGACGTCATATTTTCTCCCTTCGCGGGCTTCCCATGCCCTTTTGACTCTCATCAATTGGACGGCTTGACCCCGACTCCTGAACAATGCTGGCACGTCGCCTCTCCCCAATCATTGCACCACGCGCAATGTCCTTTGGTGCGGGCGGATCCGCGTTGATAGAGTCCGGCGGATTCGCTGGCTTCGGTCCACATCCCGGTGCCGTCGCAGGCGGGGCAAGTGATTGCCCCGAGGCCACTGCACTCTGGGCATTGTTTCTTGGCCACGAACCCTGCGCCGGCAGATGTGGCCGACGTGCAACTGGCAGACGGCAGGCCAGGCAGACCCGCATCATGGCTCGAATCTTTAGCGCGAGACAGTGCCTTCGGCACAAGACCGGAAATGCACGAAATTGCGATGAACTCCCGCCGGGTGAGGTTATTCATGGAAACCTTCCAGGGAGGCTAAGATTGTAAGGCCGCAATTCGGACAAATCAATTCGCCGGATCGGCATGTGGTGTGTCGGTTTGAATTTTTGGAGTCGGCTCCTCACATCTCAACCAGCCTCCCATCGCTGTAGCGGCGCTCGGTTGTTGCGCTTCGGCGTGTTGAGCGGCGTCACGGGACTCCAGGAACTCATCCCATTTCCGCTTCACGTCCCAGTCGTATTCGTCTTTGTACCAGCGCTCCATGCCCCAAACGCCGATTGCTTCGATGAAAAACCACTCCGTAGGCGTTCGCGCGTCCCGATCCATGGGTTCAAAGCAAGGTTCAGGCGGGAAAATTTGCTGCCACATTGCCATGAGCCAGCGCTGCGTTGGGTGCCAAAGTTTCGAGCATAGCCACGAGTATGCGTCCCGGAGGCAGCGCCAGATTCCCCAGGTTACGCACAGGACTGGCGCAGGATTCTCTTCGTCTCCGTCATCCCAGTTGTACCACCAGACCCAATCCAGAAATTCCTTGCCCAATAAAACGGCAAGAGTTGCCAAGGTGCAAAAGGCCCTAGAATTATTCAATAAGCAGCCTCCTTTCTTCCCTCTGCTCACCCCTCAAGTCACAGTCTCGAAAATGGCGACGGTAATCCCTTCAAATATTTGGCGTTACAGCTTACGGCATTACATGAACGTTTGTTGCCAAACTCTGAGGGAACAAATAAAAGGCGTAGGTAGGTTGCGGACCTGAAATACGAGGCCGCTCTCCCGTTATTCGGGAACGAAATGTGCGATAATCAGAGCCAGGAGTTACGATGAAATTATACATTACGACCTACCAAGACGAAGACGGCGTTTTCATCTCCGAATGCCTGTCCATTCCAGGCTGCGTCAGCCAGGGAAAGACTGAGCAGGAAGCGGAAGCGAATATCCGCAAGGCCATCAACGAGTGCCTTTCAGTACGCGCTGCTAAAAGCATGCCTCTGACGGTTACACTTCGAGAAGTGGAAGTTGCCGGTTAATGCCGCCCGTTCCTCTGCTGCGCCCTCGTGAGGTTCTGGGTGCGTTTCGCAAGTTGGGGTGGGAAGTTGCCCGCCAGCGTGGCAGTCACATCATACTCATAAAGCCTGGACATATTGCAACCCTTTCAGTCCCTAACCATCCGCAGGTTGCGCGCACTCATTGCCCGCGCAGGTTTGACCGTCGAAGAATTTCTGACTGCGCTGAGCGATTGATTCGTCGCAAGCTTCACCCAAGCAGCCACCTTTCTGACCCAATTGAGGGACTTGCATCGCCCGCAAGCGTGATTACGACACCGGACCGGCGGACGCCTGTGGATTGGCTCCCTCCGCTAGCACCTTCCGGCAAATGCGAATCAATTTGCTGTGCGGAATGCTCTGGTCGGGATTGAGCATTATCAACTCACCCTGGCGGAAGCTGCTGTAATACCAGCGCGCGAGCAGGCTGAGGTGTTCCCAGGGCGGTGGCGCCAGCGATTTTGACTTGACGGCGGGACCCGCACCGAGCGACTCCATCAAATCATGAATCTGCCGGTCGAGCGGCGTGGGATTGGGCGCGTTTTCATCGAGCGAGAGGACGCGTGGACCGCGAATTTCGCCTGCGATGACGCGGAAAAAGACCACGGTCTTCGCCTCGACCCCTGGCAACACCATCACGGCGTGGAGATCGCGAAGATTTCTTACCAGCTCGGACCTCTGCCGCAGCACTTCGTTCAGTTTCTCAATTCGGTTATGGATTTTCGACGCTTGCTCGAATTCGAGTGATTCGGAGGCCTGCGCCCGTTCAGCTTCGAGCGCGCGTTGGAGCGATTTGCCCTGCGAATCGAGGAATTCCACCACGCGCTGCACTTCGCCCTGATACTCGGCGTCCGCGCATCCCGCAAAACACGGCGCCAGGCACATGTGAAGCTGCGAGTAAATGCACCCGGGATGCGAGGGGTCGGGGTTCAGGTCCTCCACGCAGCGGCGGATTTTGAAAAAGTCGAGAAATTCGCCGGAAAAACGCTCTGCCACCGCCAGCGAAGGGAAGGGTCCGTAGTAGAGCGAGCGGTCCTTCGCCACCCGCCGAGTGGGGTAGCAGCGCGGGAAGCGGTTCTCCATTTTCAACTTCAAAAGTGCCGGAGGCTTCAGGCGCAGCCGGTCGCGATACTGGCGGGCGAAGTAGTGCCGGTTCAAAAGATACAAAAGCCATGTGCCCTCAAACGCTGAACCGACGGGTTCATACTCGATTCTCGCTGTAAGTTCGCGGAGGTTCAGCATCTTGGAATTCGAGCGTCGCGGGGAAAGCAAGCGCGCGAGACGCCGATGCAGGTCGGCCGTGCGCCCGAGATAGGGTGCGGAAGCCGTTCCTTCGCGCGGGGGCGGAAACAGGGCGAAGACTGCGGGACGATGGGGAAAAATTCCCAGGAAGCGGCTCACTTCCTCGCCGGAATCGAATGGAGTGGAAAAGCGCAGGTGCATATCCGAGCCACACGGCTGTAGCGGCGCTCTATGAGCGTTGCCCAAGGTCGCGCCCTGGCGAGCCCGTCACTGCAACGCCCGCCGCTGTAATAGTTGACGGCGGCCCGAGACCGCCGCAGCAACAATCTCACCACCATCCTAGTCCCAAAGCGGTGGACATCGCAGAAATGTTTTGGTAGGCTGGCTTGGGCGTTGATGGACCAAGGCGGGGCGCCCGTCCACAGCGAACAACGCATGTTCATCAACAAGTTGCGGCGGTACGAGGCAAGCGAACCACAGTTCTGGGGTGCGGTGGTGCTGAATGCAAATCCGATTTTGGGGAGTTCGAGGATCCACCCCCACTCCTGAGCCGAAAAACTCCCGCTACGGCGGCAACACTTGCTGCCTGGAAGTTCGCCTGGCCGACAATAGCCTGGTCATTCTGGATTGCGGAAGCGGAATGCGTGGCTTGGGCAAGAGCTTGCAGGAAGAGTTTGGCGAGCGGCCTATTCAGGCTTCCGTTTATCTCACACATTTTCATTGGGACCACATTCAGGGAATCCCCTTTTTCACCCCTTTCTACCGCCGCGGCAACCACTTCAAATTTCATTCCGTTTTGCGCTCCGGCACTGAGCTGAAGGACACCATCGAAGGGCAGATGGCGAATCCCTATTTTCCCGTAAACATGGAAGTGATGGCGGCGCGGCGGGATTTTTCCAACGTGCACAAGGAGCCGGTCAGCCTGCCGGGCGCCACGCTGCGGTCGGCCCCCATGAATCATCCTCAGGGGTGCGTCGGATACCGGATTGAAGCGGAAGGCTGCGCGTTCGTGCTCGCAACGGACACCGAACCGGGCTCTCCCCTGCACGATAAGGCCCTGCGCGAGCTCGCCCGTGACGCGGACGCGATGGTCTACGACTCCCAGTACACTCCCGAGCAACTGGCGGGTGAGAAGAAAGGCTGGGGGCACAGCTCATGGCTTGAAGGCGTTCGCATCGCCCAGGAGTGTAACGTCAAAAGGCTCGTCCTGTTCCATCACGATCCCGACAGCGACGACGATTATGTGGACGGCTTGGTGATGCGGGCGCAGCAGGAGTTTCCGGACACCTGGGGCGCAAATGAGGGTCTGGAGATTTCCCTGCCCAACGGCGTTGTCTCCCACACCAATCGCCTGGGCGGGAGCGAGCGCCGCATGGATCGCCGATATCACGTGGAGTTGCCGGTGCGCGTGATGTGGCGCGACTCCAACGGAAAGCCCCGCGAGGCCGATGGGCTGGCAAAAGACATTTCCCGCTCAGGAATTTATTTCTTCGTTCCCTCCGAGATCAGTGCTGAGGAACCGGTGCAAGTGGAGTTGGTCCTTCCCGACGAGATCACCCATCGCGGCGACATGCGAATCAGCCTGCTGGCCAAACCGGTGAGGCAGGAAAGGGTGGTGAACACCCTGCGCGAGCCAGGCTCAGGCATGGCTGTCGCCGCCGCCCTCGACGAGGATAGTGAAGTACCGCCGATTGCCAAAACCGCGCCGGCGCGCGAGCGCACCACCACCAAATCGCCCCGCCGTTGAGTAGGCAAAACTTCACCCAATAGCGATCCGAGTCCCCATGCCAAAATTGAAAATGCAGAAATTATCGTGAGCGCGGGAAAATGGCGACAAGCTTGTCGTACGTGGCGAGAAGGTCTTCCGGTTGCACGCGTGTTTCCCCCACCACGGTCATGAAGTTTGAATCCCCGGTCCAACGTGGCAGCAAGTGAAGATGCAGGTGATCCGCCACGCCCGCCCCGGCACACCGGCCCAGATTCATTCCCAGGTTATATCCTTCAGGGTTATAGAATTGATGCAAAGCCTTCTGCAGGCGTTGCGCGAGGGCCATCATCTCCGCCAGGGTTTCGGGAGTGGCCTGGTCGAAATTGGCCACGTGCGCATTGGGCGTAATCAGCAGGTGGCCGGTGGTGTAAGGGTAGAGGTTCAGCAGAACGAAGTTATTCCGCCCTCGAAAGAGCACCAAATTTTCGCGGTCCTTCGCGGAGTCCGCCGCCAGCTTCAGGCAGAACGGGCATCCCTCGCCCTTCCCTGCCTGGCTGACGTATCGATATCTCCAGGGACTCCACAAATAATCCATAGTTTCCGAATTCCCCGAGATAGGGGACACGCGCGCTTAAGATGTCGCCGGGTTCGGGGCCGCGGGCGGGGCTGCGGGCGGAGCCGAGGTGCTCTCCGTGGTCGGGTGTGTATTCACCAGGTCCTTCAATTCTTTGCTGGGCTTGAAATACGGAATTTTTTTGGCCGGCACATCCACGCGGGCTCCCGTTTTGGGGTTTCGCCCGATGCGTGGCTTGCGCTGGCGCGTGCGGAAGCTTCCAAATCCGCGAATCTCGATCTTGTCTCCGGCCTTGAGTGACTTCACGATGCTGTCAAAAATTGTTTCGACTATGATCTCGGAGTCTTTGCGGCTCATTTCCACAACGCGCGAAACGTCCTCGATCAGTTCTGCCTTCGTCATAGTGGTCTCCTGCTGCGCGGATTCCTGGGCTTCTGCTCTGCTGATGATAGGACCGTCGCGGCGTTATGGCAATGGTCTTTCACGCCATGCCGCCGTTTTGGCTGGCCACGCGGTCCCCTCCAGCGGATTTCATCGGACCCGTTTGCCGCTCACGCCGTCTCGTAAGGGGTGATTCCGGCGGATGAAAGAGCTTCCGCCATGGTTGACGGCCGCTCGGGTTCCTTGGCTTTCTGAACCACCGGCGTGGGAGGCGGTGCCGGCGCGGCTTCTTTCATGCTTAAACCGATCTTATGGTCCCCGGGGTTCAAGCGGATGATGCGGAATTCGTGTTCACTCCCCACTTCCAGTTTAGCATTCCCGCCGCCATGGGTGTTTTCAAATTCCGAGACGTGGCACAGCCCTTCCACGCCTACCTCCAGCTCGACAAAAACGCCGAAGGAAACCTGCCGGGAAATCTTTCCGTGAGCCATGTCGCCCACGCGAATCTTAGCAAAGAAACTCACCCAGGGGTCTTCTTCCAGTTGCTTCAGCCCCAGGGCTAGGCGGCGATTCGTGGGGTCAAGGGCAAGCACTAGGGCATCGACCTTCTGTCCCTTTTTCAACACCTCAGAGGGGTGCTTGATGTTGCGATTCCAGGAAATGTTGGTGAGATGAATCAATCCATCCACGCCGTCTTCAATCTCCACAAAAGCGCCGAAATCCGTCAGATTCCGCACTCGGCCCTGCACGCGTGCACCTACAGCGTATTTCTCGCTCACCGTCGTCCACGGGTCCGGCAGGCTCGCCTTCAGGCTCAGCGAAATCCGCCGCTTGGTCATGTCGACATCCAGAACGCCCACATCCACGCGGTCGCCGACCTTGAGAATTTTCGAAGGATGCCTCAGGCGCTTGCTCCAGCTCATTTCCGAAATGTGCACCAACCCTTCCACGCCGGGCTCGAGTTCGATGAAGGCACCGTAATCGGTCAAGCTCACCACGCGGCCAGTCACCCGGTCACCTGCATGGTAGGTTCTCGGCACCATCTCCCAGGGGTCGGGAGTAAGTTGCTTCAGCCCCAGGGAAACTCGTCCTTTCTCCGTGTCGTGCTTGAGAACCTTGACACGAATTTCCTGACCCACCTGCACGACTTCCGAGGGATGGCCAACGCGTCCCCAGGTCAGGTCCGTGATGTGCAGAAGGCCGTCCATTCCCCCCAAATCCACGAAGGCGCCGTAATCGGCCAGATTCTTCACCTTTCCTATCACTTCCGCGCCTTCCACCAGCCGCTCGGCCAATTCACTCTTGCGGCGGTTCAGCTCTTCTTCCAGGGAGAGCTTTCGGCTCACCACTACGTTGTTGCGCTTGCGGTTGATCTTGATGATCTTGCAGATGATTTCTTCGCCTTTGAGGGCATCAATATTACGATTGGCGCGCACATCCACGTGCGAGGCAGGGAGAAAGGCCGGCACACCCACATCCACGGTCAGGCCGCCCTTGATGCGATCGATCACCCGCCCGGTAACGTTGGTTTGTTGCTGGAAAGCGCGCTCAATGTCTTCCCAAACTTTG
>JASHSC010000487.1 GCA_030036915.1 Terriglobia bacterium | reverse complement strand
AGCGCGAAAAGGTGTTTTAGCTAGCCGGATGGCCTCTGAGTTGCTAAGTGGAGAGTGGACAGTGCACTGTCCATTGTCGCGCGGGTGTCCTCACCCGCTGCGGGAACGCGGCAGGAACAGAGATTGAACGCAGCCAGACTTACCTGCGTACATGTCGCGATGGAAGGGCGGGGCTTCAGCCCCGCCGCCAAAACGGGCCAGCGTCGCGGGGCTTTAGCTCCTGAAGCCGCATCGCTTCAGGGCCTAAAGGCCCCTTTCGAGTGCGGTCCGGGTAACGACGGGGCTTCAGCCCCGCCCTTCCACGAGTTCATGCTATTGCCCTATCAACGCAACGAAGCTCTAGCCACTTTTCCTAAAGGAGAGAACCATGTCACTCGTCAAGAAACCTGAGAAGACGGAAGCGCAACGCGCCGCGCGCCGGGCCAACGGCCGGAAGTCGCGCGGGGCCAAAACCCCTGCGGGCAAGGAGCGGGCGCGGGCGGCGAACCTGCGTCACGGGTATTACTCGGTGATTCGCGAGGACGCCCTCGTGGCTCTGGGAGAGGATCCGGCGCGATTGCGTAAGCTTATCGATGCAGCCTACGAGGAGTGGCGGCCGCAGGGCGATTACCAGTCCGCGCTGGTCGAGCGCACCGCCCGCCTGCTCTGGCGTATGGACCGCGCCGAGCGTATCCAGGAGAGCCTGGCGGTCGAGCGCGTCGAGACGCTCACGGAAATCAAGGAGGAGCTCACCGGGCAGGTCCGCCAGCGCCGCCAGGAAGCGATGGCCATCCTGAACCGCATTTATCTCCTCGCCGGCCGCCCGGAGTTCTACGTTACACCCAACCTGCTGCGTGATTTCACCCAGTCGATGGGGCGCTTGAGGGGCTCGATGGCCCGGGGAATTCTGAAATTGCTGCTGCAGTTGCGCAAGCCCGCGCAATTTTCACAAAGTGCAACGACCCTGCCGAAAGATGAGGCGGTGGCCGAGGACGACGATTGGCAGGACTATCGGGCGGCGGAAGCCGAGGAGCCAGTGAGCGATTTGGACCTGCCGGTGCCCGACCAGCCGGTGGCCGAGGGCGACGAGCGAGAGCCTCTGTGCCTGAACCTACGCGACCTGGCGGACGAGCTGGAGGAGACTTTCCGGTGCTCGCGCGAGATGCGCAAGGCGGCGGGCATCGTTTCCGACGCGGACCGCGACGTCATGTGGGGAAAAGCCAGTCAGGAGCGCGCCCTGATGCGCCGCGAAGAGGAGTCGTGCTTCCGCGAGTTCTGGCGGCTGACCAAGATTTTGACGGGAATGCAGGCGCGTCGGCAGGAGTTGAGATTGAACGAGCAGGATTCGGAATTGCGGATTGCCAATTCCCGAAAACAGGATTCAGGAGGAAGGATTCCGGATTCAGCGGTCGGCAGAGGTGAGCCGCAGCCAGAGGCCTGGAGCGCGGCTGTCCTCAGCCGCGTCCGCGTCGCGGGCGGGGACACCCGCGCTCCAATGAGCAAAAATGCAGGTGCATCCGGGGATGTTCATGAAAATAAAAGATCGCAAATTGGCGAGCCGGCGCCCGAGTTACCAGCGGAGCAGACAAAAAGGCCGGTGATCGCCGACCGCTACCAACCCCCCTCACCCCAACTCCCCTCCCCCTCTTCCCTCTCCCCGGGGAGAGGGAAGAGGGGCGAAGGGGTGATAGGGTGAGGGGTCTTTTCTGAGGTGACGACCAGGCCAATTTGAGGGACCCCGGGGCGCAATAGTCTCCGCCTTTGCCCAAGGAGGATTGCTGCAAGGGCCCGGCCGGGTGAACCACGCCCGCATGGTCGCGCAGCTCTCCCCACCCCCAATCTAAACGCGGCTGGGAGCAGCCAGGCAACAACACAACCTCCGGGCGAAAATCGCCGATGAACCTCTTTCCTCCCGCCAGCTTCTTCTGGTGGTATAATCACGTGCTCTGGACTCAGGGACGTATGCGACACACCGATGAATTGAAGCCAAAGCGGGCGCCCTTAAACGCCCGACCTGCCGTCAAAACGCTGTTCCACCTCACGAGGAGCCAACATGAGTAAGAAGAAGAGGACCAAGCCTCCCCAGGATGGTTTTTCGCGGCGCGATTTCCTGAAGGGGGCAGGCATAACTGTCTCGACGGGTCTGCTGCCCGTGCCGGGGGCCGTCGCCGCGCGGCCGGAGGATTCCTCGGAAGTTCTCGGGCCGGGTGCCGTCCCCATCACGCTGAACATCAACGGAGCGGCGCGCAGTTTGAAGGTTGAACCTCGCGTTACTCTGCTTGACGCCCTGCGGAATCAACTCGACATTACCGGCGCGAAGAAAGTGTGCGACCGCGGCGTGTGCGGGGCCTGCACGGTGATCCTGGATGGCCGCGCCGTGTATGCCTGCAACGTGCTGGCGATTGAAGCGGAGGGCCACAAGATCGAGACCATCGAGGGCTTGGGAACGGAAGAGCACCTCCACCCGGTGATGGCGGCGTTTGTGGACAACGACGCGCAGCAGTGCGGATTCTGCACGCCGGGTTTCGTGGTGGCCTGCAAGGCGTTCCTGGACAAGCATCCGAACCCCACGCTCGCGGACGTTGAACACGGTTTGGGCGGCAACCTATGCCGGTGCGGCACCTACGCGGGAGTTCGCGAGGCGGTCCTGGAAGCAGCCAAGACCCTGAAGGGAGGTCACGCCAATGGCTAGCTGCAAATATGATTGGCCGCCGCCGGGCGAACGCAGCCTGATCGGCAAGCGCATCAAGCGCCTCGATGGACCCGAAAAGGCCAGTGGCCGGGCCAAGTACACCTACGACATCAATCCGTCGGGTCTGCTCTTTGCCAAAATCTACCGCTCGCCTTACGCCCACGCCAAAATCACCGGCATTGACACTTCCGAGGCAGAAAGAATGCCGGGCGTGAAGAACGTCCTGGCGGTGATGGGCGTGGGGGATGAAACCCACTGGGTGGGTGATGAAATCATCTGCGTCGCCGCCGAAAGCGAAGAAATCGCCACCGACGCGCTGAGCAAAATCAAGGTGCAATTCGAGGAGCTTCCCTTTTTCGTGAACGAAGAGAATCTGGAGCAAGCCGGCGACCATGCCAAGCCTGCTTCCACCAAAACCAAGGGCGATCCCGCGAAGGGTTTCGCTGATCCCGACGTGGTGACTTCTGAAGGCTATTACGGCATCGCCGCCATCACGCATTGCTGCCTCGAATCGCATGGCAACGTGGCGCAGTGGACGGGCAATAATCTGCTGACCCATTCTTCCACCCAAAACGTTCCTGGCCTGCCCAGCCAATTTGGTGACAGCCTGCGCAAGCAAGGCGTGGACGTTTCGGACAAGAACATTGAGACCATTTGCAATTACATCGGAGGAGGATTCGGCAGCAAGTTCGGCACGGATGAATGGGGCATCCACGTGGCGCAATTGGCCCACAAGGCCGGCCAGCCCGTTAAGCTGATGCTGGAACGAGATATGGAACTGGAAGGGGCAGGCGCGCGGCCTTCGGCCTTTGCGAACATTAAAGTGGCGGCGCAAAAAGACGGAACACTGGTGGCCTGGGATTCGAAGTCGTGGGGCAGCGGCGGATTCCCGGGCGCGGGAATGCCCCCGCTTCCTTACGTTCTTACCGGAATCCCCAACATCACGACTCAACACACCTCAATCAGCACCAACGCGGGCCCCGCGCGCGCCTGGCGCGCTCCCGACCATCCGCAAGCGGCGGCCCTCACCATGTGCGCGCTGGAGGATTTGGCCGCCAAGCTGAACATGGACCCCATTGAGTTCCTCAGCAAGAACGCGGACCTCTCCGCTCGCGGCGATGTGTACCGCGAGGAGCTGAAGATCGGCGCGCAGCTTTCCGACTGGCAGAAGAACTGGCACCCGCGCGGCGACAAGACATCGGGAACAATCAAGCGCGGCATGGGAGTCAGCATCCACACCTGGGGCGGCGCCGGGCACCCCAGCAGTTGCGGCGTGAACATCTACCCGGATGGTTCGGTGGAAGTGAACATGGGAAGCCAGGACCTGGGCACCGGCACGCGCACGGTAATCGGAATCGTCGCGGCGGAGACCTTCGGCCTGCCTCTGGAAGCCGTCAAGGTGAACATCGGCGACAGTAAGTATCCCGCCGATTCGGCTTCGGGCGGCAGCACGACGGTGGGCGGCGTTTCCGCCTCGACGCGCCGGGGCTCCGTGGACGCGCGCGACCACTTGTTTGAAGTCGTGGCGCCCAGCCTGGGAGTTCAGCCTGACCAGTTGGTGGTCGTGGGCGGATACATTCAGGCGAAGGACGACCCGTCCAAGAGGCTGAGCTGGAAAGAGGCCTGCGCCAAGCTGCAAGTGAAGCCCATTCAGGCCCTCGGCAGGAATTTGCCGCGCGGCATGAGCCCGTGCAAGCTAAACGATAGCGGCGTGGGCGGCTGCACCGTGGCCGACGTCTCCGTGGACACCGAAACCGGCCTCATCAAGATCAACAAGATGGTGGCCGTGCAGGATTGCGGCCTGATCATCGACTTGAAGACCGCGGAGAGCCAGTGCTACGGCGCGCTGATTATGGGCGTTACGTACGCGCTGTTTGAAGAGAAGATCATGGACCGTATCACCGGCCGCATGCTGAACAACAACATGGAGTTCTACAAGCTCGCGGGAATCGGCGACGTCGGCGACTTGGTGGTCCACATGATGACCGGGCCGGGCTACGACGAGCGCGGGACGATTGGCCTGGGCGAACCGCCGGTAATTTCGCCCGGTGCCGCCATTTCCAACGCCGTGGCCAATGCCATCGGCGTGCGCGTGCCCACAATTCCCCTGACCCCGGACAAGGTTCTTGCCGCTCTCGAGAAAGGGGGGATGGCCTGATGCAAGCCTTCGAATATGCGCGTCCCAAATCTACACAGGAAGCTGTAAAGCTGCTCGCCGATGCGGGTGGTGAGGCGCTGCCGCTGGCCGGCGGGACCGACTTAATCAGCCTGATGAAGGACGGCGGGGCAGCACCCAAACGATTGGTGAGCTTGCAGCACGTCGGCGAGCTCCGAAGGATTTCCCATTCATCAAGCGCCGGGCTGCGCCTGGGCGCAATGGTAACGCTTGACGAGCTGCTGGAAAGCAAGGAAGTGGCGGCGGCCTACCCGGCCATCGCCGAGGCGGCGCGCGGCGTCCACAGCCAGCAAATTCGCAGCACGGGCACGGTGGGCGGCGACCTGTGCCAGCGCCCTCGCTGCTGGTATTATCGCGCCGGGTTCGGCTTGCTGGCCGTGTACAACGGCAAGGCACTGGTTCCCGAGGGCGATAATCGCTATCACGCCATTCTGGGAAATTCCGGTCCGGCTTATTTCGTGAATCCCTCGAGCCTCGCGCCCATCCTGATTGCCCTGAATACCAAGCTGAGCATCCACGGTCCCGAGGGCGAGCGCGAGCTTTCCGTGCAGGACCTCTTTGTGAATCCCAAGAGCGACCAGGAGAGCGAACTGGCGCTGCGTCCGGGCGAGATCCTGACGGAAATCCGCGTTCCGCCGGGCGGTGGCGCAAAGATGGCCATCTACGAGGTTCGGCAGAAGGAAGCGCTGGATTGGCCGCTCGCTGCGGCCGCCGTGGCGCTCAAGATGAGCGGTGGAAACGTCTCGAGCGCGCGCGTTGTGCTGGGACACGTCGCTCCAACGCCGTGGCCATCGCCCGAAGCCGAAGAAGCCCTGAAAGGCAAATCGGTGGATGAAGCAGTCGCCGCGGAAGCGGGCAAGGCCGCGCTCAGCAAGGCGACGCCGCTTTCCATGAACGCTTACAAGGTGCAACTGGCCCGCGTGGCGGTGAAGCGCGCCATCCTGCGCGCCGCGAAAGGAGAGGCCTGATGTTCGCTGAACCTGCTCCGCAATCCGTGGAACCGAAATCGCAGTGCAGCCTGATCCGCCATAAGGATATGTTTATCGGCGTCGAGCCGGACCCTACCGTTCAGCCTTCCAGCGGCAAGCTCTGCTGGTGCGTGCACACGCAGAAGGTGCTCGGGCCGGATGGTCAGCTTGTCTCACTCGACGCCTGCACGCCGGATCGGCCGTGCTTTGAAGCGCTGTAGCGGCGTAGGGGCACCCCTCGCCCTGCGGCCCATAGCCTTCGGGCGACGGGCCGCGGGTGCACTGCCCGATGTCGCTGGACTGAAGGGCAGGGACAAGCCCTGCCCCTACGGAATTCAAACTGGCCCGTCGCTGCAAAGCGTGTTCGGTTGAACCTCCCGCGGAACGGCGCTAGAATACGATGGGACGCGAATTCTGCCCCATGGAGGCTTACATTATGAGGAGAATCATTTCCTCCCTCACCATCGGGTTGTTGCTGTTGTCAGCGCTGCCCGCGTTCGCGGCTGTGACGGGCGATTACCTCGAGGCCCGCAGCGCGGACATCTACACTGGCCCCTGCTTCGCCATGTCGGAAGTGGGGCTGACCGGCCAGGAAGCGATCCTTGCCTGGAAAGTGCGCGAGGGCGATTGGAAGGGCGTCTCGCTTGCCGGGCTGAGCGTGGTGGCCGTCGTTCGGGCCAATGCGACTCTGGGCGATCCCTACCACGACCCCTATCCGGCGCGCTCGGTGCTGATTGTCGACTCCCGCGCCAATGATCAACAGAAGGCGGCGCTCGAGGCGTTTGCCGAATCGAAAGCGGGCAACCTGCTGGCCCATGTGGTGCGGGTTGAAGTGGCTCCCATCGAGATGACGGTCGAGCACGGCGATATGCACGGAGCGGCGAAGATGGTGGCGGGCAAGTTTGCGCAAATTGAAACGCGCAGCCTCTGCCAAGGCGACCACATTTGCGGGAACGAAACGGTGTTTTATCCGCCGCTCGTGGCGCTCAACCATTCCATGCCCGCTTTCACGCTCGAAAGCGCTTATTCCGGCCAGGGCCTGGGCGAAGTCTGGAAGAATGTGGACAAGCGCAGCGCCTTCGTGGGCGCCTTCTGAGTGTGTCGATGATTCACCGTACGGTTCTGGGACGGGAAACTTCCGAAGGGATGTTTCCCGTTTCGCGTTTCTGACATCTAATTAGCGGAGGGATGACCGATGAAACTGCACCGCGTGCTCGGAGTGCTGCTGGCGATTGAGTTCTGCTTCGTAGCGAATGCCTTCGGGCAGGGTTATAAGGCCATGGCGATCGGCGCGGCGCCGGCCGACGTTCCCGCTTCCTTCCAGGCCGTGCTCGATTCGCAAGGCGTGCGCGTGACCAACGCACAGGGCGCGACGATTTGCGAAGTTTGGATGCGCAAGGATCTTCCCTCCAGCGCAAATCCCAACACCTCTCCCGACGTGATGTTTGGCACGCTGCCCGAAGGAGCATTTGTGGGCGTGGTTCACTTTCCCAATGGCACATCCGACTATCGGAGCCAGACCATCAAGCCGGGATTCTACACGCTGCGCTACGGATTGATTCCGCAGGACGGCAACCACATGGGCGTCAATCCGACGCGCGACGCCTTCGTGATGGGAGCGATTGCCGCCGACCCCGGGCCGGACAAGGTTCTGGCGTTTGACGACATGGTGAAACTCAGCCGGCAGGCATCCGGGACCCCTCATCCAGGATTTCTCGTGGGGCAACCGCCCAGCGGCGACACTTTTCCTGCCGTTACCAAAGATGATGCCGGCGACTGGAATCTGCAAATCAAGGGGCACGCATCGAGCGGGGATTTGCCGCTGGGGTTTACGATCGTAGGACATTGGCAAGGGTAAAGGTGGTAGCAAAATGCGACGATCGGGAATTAGGCCGAGTCACGTTGCTTTGATTCTCTCCATGCTGCTGGCGCCGGCTTTGTACGCGGGGCAAACCAACCCTCTCACTGTGTTGGATGGTGAACTTCTGACGAACCAGGCCGGCTTGCCGATGCTGAAGATCAACGGCCGTGAAGAGGCGCTCTCCGCCAACACCCCCTATCTGCTTCACACGCTTGAGGACAAGCGGCTGGCAGGCCGGCAAGTCCACCTGGAAGGAATCGCCAAACCCGACGGCACGTTCGAAGCCCACTGGCTCTACACCGTGCATGACGGCAAGCTCTACAGCGTGCGCTACTACTGCCCGAGGTGCAACATCGTGGCGCTCGAGCCCGGCAACTGCGTCTGCTGCCAGCAGCCCACCGAGCTTCAGGAAATTCCCAAGCCGGCGAACTCACACTAATCGCAATCCACGTTCAGGGTTTGTTGTCCTTCATGAATATGCGGAAGAGCCTTATTCGCCGGAATTCCGGGCGAAACTCATCCACCAGGTTATTGCCCACCACGAATCCGAACTGCATGTGCCCGGTTTGAATCCCCTGCACCCAGGGCGAATACCTGCGCGGGTACCACAGCGCTGAAAGCATGCCGGAACCGTACGCCCCGGCGATTTGCGGAATGTCCAGTTGCTTGTGGCCGTTCTGGTCGTAGGTGAGGAAGCTCATTTCGAACGCATGGGCGGTTCGCCGCCAGAAGCCGCTGCATCGGCAGGGGAAGTATCGCGGGTCGTAGCGGAACAGCGCTTCCCCGCTCTCGTGGATGGAATTCTGGAGCACAATGATTCCGAACTGATTGCCGGCCCGCCGAGCGTAGCCTGCGAATCCGCCACCCCATTCGCGTGGGTAATTGAAAGCCTGGAACGCCAGACCCGCTCCGAAGGAGACCACATAGGGACCGGGTGAGACATAGGTCTCTTCCAGGTAGCGATTCCAGCGCTCACGGCCGCTAAGCGGAGGTGAATGGGAATTGCTCGTGGCCGGGGGCGGAGTTGTGGTCCCTTGTTGCGCAGCACAATTGCGAGCAGAACACATTGCCAGAGCGATGAGCATCGCCAGTAGAGCGGTGTGAATCCTCAAACGCCTTAGGACCGAATCAATGCCGTTCCTCTGCCGCCAGAGACTCTTCACTATCCGCTGCCCTCGCCCTTGGTGGGTTTAACTCGCTGCCCAATGTTCCCATTTTAGCCGCTCCTCAAGCCGGTGCACATCCTTTTGGAGCAGAGGTGTGGAATTGAGTCAAGAGACTGGTAGTGGGTCAGTTTGATTTCCGTAGGGGCAGGGCTTGTCCCTGCCCTTTGCCACCGCCATGCTGTAGCAGGGCACCCGCGACCCGTCGCCCGAAGGCTATGGGCCGCAGGACGAGGGGTGCCCCTACGCCGAGATTTAGAATTAACCCACTACCAACAGGCCGCGCGTGTTGACACCCTTCCCCGCCCAATGTTACAAACAGAATATCGCTGGTTTTCCGCGCGGCACGCCGGGATGGTGGGTGTAGCTCAGCTGGTAGAGCGCCAGACTGTGGATCTGGACGTCGCGGGTTCGAACCCCGTCACCCACCCCATGATTCCTGTGAGGCAGGCACCCAACTTGCGTTCTTCCTCAAACGTTCAGAACCGGAATCTGGACTGCGCAGATGATTCCATAGCCGTGCGTGCGCAGGTGGCCGGTAGGGATAGCAACCCGTTACCAGAAGATCCGCCTCGGTTTGCTTCGCGGCTAGGCTCAAAACCTTGGGCACGTCGCCGCTGCCGATGAAGACCTCAGCCTTGGCGCCCGTTTCCTGCTGGAACTTGGCCATCTGCTGCGTGGCGTTTGCGGTGCGATATGTCGCGCCTTGCCTCATACATCGCCACCTGAATGTAACGATGTCTCGATGGCTTCATACGGTTGCGATAAATTTCAGCCACGCAGCCTGGACGGAGAGACTTAATTTGAGCATGCGTCTTCATCGGGGAGTGCCTGCGGAGGGAAAAGAGGTTAACATTTTGACCATCGCGCGTTCCTTGACTCCAAGCTTCTCCAGTATCCGCTCCACGTTTGCGGCGACGGCCCTTTCACTGATGTTGAGGATTCCGGCGATTTCGTTGTCATCCTTGTCCTCCGAAATCAGCCTGATGAGTTCGGTTTCCCGCGGATCCCAGGGAGCATTACAGAAGCGCGCGGACAACTTCGCGGCGATTTCGGGTGGTATGCACAATTGGCCGGCTTTGACGCCACGGATACACCGCAGCAAATCCTCGGTCGGGGAACCCTTGAGAAGGTACCCTCTGGCGCCGGCGCGCAAAGCCAGGGAAATGTCCTCATTGCCGTCAAAGGTTGTCAGGACGATCAGCCGTGCGGCGGGGAAGCGCTCGCGGATGGCCTTCATCGCGTCTGCGCCATTCATCCGGGGCATGCGCAGGTCAATCAAAGCGACGTCAGGCTGAAGAGCGGTATATTGTTCGACAGCTTCAATTCCGTCCCTCGCCTCACCCACCACGTGCATGTCTGCTCGTCGGTTAATCAGTGAGGTCAGGCCCTCCCTCACGACGCCATGATCGTCCGCAATCAGGATTCGAATCGCCCCCGGCTTGTTCACGCCGCAACCCTCCCGGCACACACCGCGTCAAGACCCGCAGGCAATCCAAGCTCATGCCGCAAAGAGCGCAGGTTGCAAATTGAAATAGTCTCCTCCAATCCCAGATTACTCTCCAAAGAGACCGAATCAATTGGGCGATGGGCGGGATCATAGATAGGTCAAACGGTATAGCCGTGCCTATAACTTTTGGTATAAGCTCTCTGGAATTTTGCGGGCGCGAAAGGATTTACTGGAGGGATTCGGATGTAAGGAACCCACACTCCCCTTCATTCTTTCAGGCAGGCCAGACGGTGCGGCGCCTTGTTCGCCAGGAAGTTCACCTTCGTCTGCTTGGGGGTTCCTAAGGGCTCAGAAAAGCTGATCCGTCTGAATTGCTGGAAATCGAACTCTAGGAGGGATGGACGATGCCGCGTTCTACCGCCGCAATGCTTGCCGCCGTCCGCCCGTTTACTCCCAATTTATCCAGAATGTGATTGACGTGAACCTTCACGGTTCCTTCGGTGATCTGGAGGATTTCACCAATTTCCTTGTTGCTTTTGCCGCCCACCATCAAATTCAGAACTTCCAGTTCCCTTCGGCTCAGGTCGGAACTGGTCAAGCGGTTGGCCAACTTCGCGGCCACTTTAGGCGGAAGCCATGATCCTCCCGCATGCACAGCGCGAATGCAATCGAGCAACTCTTCCAGGGAAGCGTCCTTTAGCAGGTATCCTCGGGCACCGGCCCGCAAGGCACGGTAAATCTCCTCATCCCCTTCGAAGGTGGTCAACACCACCAGCCGGGCTTCGGGATTGCGCTGGCGAATCGCTTGGATAGCGTCCAAACCCGATAATCCCGGCATCCGCAAGTCGATCAGGGCGAGATCGGGAAGATCCCGGCAAAACAATTCCACGGCTGAGGCTCCATCGCTCGCCGCGGCGATAACCTCCAGGTCGGGCTGCCGGTTCAGCATCGCCGCCAAACCCTCGCGCACCACTTGGTGATCGTCTGCAATTAAGACGCGAATCCTGCGCGCTTGCTTCATGGCGTCTGCACCCCTTTGGCGGGAAGTGACCGGCGGACACTTGCGACGATGTTTGTCCCAATGCCAGGGAAGCTCTGAACTTCCAGATCAACGCCGATTCGCTTTGCCCTCTCGCGCATTCCGATGAGCCCGAATCCCCCCGCAATACCGCTGATGCGAGTGTCGAACCCCTGGCCATTATCCTTGACCGATAAGCCCACTCCCGAGGGCTCATATCGTAGTTCAATCACAATCTTGCCGGCCTTGGCGTGGCGCAGGCAATTCACAACGGCTTCCTGGCAGATGCGCAAAAGCCCGAATTCCACCTCCGGAGGCAGGGCGTAAGGGGTACCCTGAGTGACGGATTCCACCACGGTGGAAGTGCCGGAGGTGATTTGCCCGATAAATACCTTGATTGCGTCATTCAAGTCTCCGGATTTTAGTTCCGGGACGCGGAGGGCCTGTACGGAACGCCGGGCCTCTGCAAGACTCTGGCGAGCCAGGTTGCGAGCGCGGTCAATATGGGCCTTGGCGGAATCCACATCTTCTTTGAGAATATCGTCGGCCGCCTCCAATTGAACTACAATCCCCGTGAACCCCTGCGCCAGTGTGTCGTGAATCTCGCCTGCCATGCGGTTGCGCTCCTCGACAATCGCGGATTCCTGTAGTTGAGCCATCAAGCGCTCGCGCTTTTCCTGCTCCTGTTTTCGACTTGCTACCAACCAGGCAATGACCAGGAGGAAGAAGAGGCTCTCACCGGCCTTCCATTCCGGATATATGGCTGGTACATGCGGGGGCGGCGTCAAGGTGGTTGCGACATACACTCCCACGGCGCTGAGAACAGAATAAAGACTCCCGATTCCCTTCCCGCCCCTCCAACTCACCAATCCGACAGGAAAAACATAGAATCCCACCATGCTGAGCCCGTATCCCAGCAGGTAGTCGATGACGCCAATGGTCACAACCAAGGCGAGCAT
>JASHSC010000486.1 GCA_030036915.1 Terriglobia bacterium | reverse complement strand
GATTCGGCTTATCGAGGTCTCAAGCTTGCCTTCCTGTCGTACGTGGAAACGGAAAAGGGCTTGGCAGGTCGTGGGGCGGCTTTGGTCACCGACCATGTCACGAAGCCCTTGGAATTTAGGTGCACCACGCCTGTTCGGCCGAGCCCAGTCCAGCGGACACTGTACGGTGCTACCCTCAGGTCACACATTGCCGTTGATGACTTAGTCGGAGTCCCCTTAATAGGGGCCATACAAGAAAGGCCGCAGGTCGTGATCGTTCAAGACATGGCTTTCTTAGGACTGCGACCAAACATTGCACATCATATGGTCTGCATCTCCAAGCAAGGAGAGCGCTTTGCAGATGAGTCCGGCGGCAATTCCAAAGAGTCGCGTGATCCAGGAGTATTACTCTGCGACTCTGGCAGATTTCAACCCCTAAACGCTATCACTCACTGGGAACACTCGGGTGAGCTTTCGGCAATTTTGGAAATGCTGCGACCGGTCTTTTCGCATGCGGACTTATTAGAGCCGTTTTCTCGGATTGAGAAAGCAATCGCGGAAGTTGAACGACAACAACCTGGGCGTTAGACGACCTGGTATGCTTAGATTTCTAATCGCTCGTAACATTGCTCCTCTAAGAAGACCAAACACCTTTTTCCTTCCAGTTACGAATGCTTTCAGGATATTGCAAAGCTCTCCCTCCGACCTCCGTATCCTTGCGCCCAAGGATACCCAGCAGGTTATTCCACCTCTGGTTGTGCATCTAGAGCCGAGCGTCCAACTAATTGGCGGCGTAAATTATGAAAGCTTGTCTCTACTCGTGCCCCCTGGGATTCATCCCCATCCAATTGCATTGACCTCAAGATCAGATCTCGTCCACTGGCCCACAATCGATACTCCGCAGGTAGAAGGCAAATTCACGCCGTTTCTGCCCTATCTGAAGACTGACGGGAAGAACTTTTCTGCCCATCAGATAGAGACTACCCAGCATCGAACATCTGCCTCGGAGTCTTCGCTGAAAAAGAGGCCCGGAGTGCGAGTTATCGGTGGAATGTCGACCGGCAAGGGGATGATTGTGACTGTGTGGGATTCCCTCTGGCCCGTGCTGCAGCCACCGTTGAACTTTGCGTTTAGTGAGTATCTGGATCTCCCCTCCGAGTTGAGGCCATACCAGTACGAGGGTGTCCGATTCCTAGCGGACAGTAAAGGCGCATTGCTCGGCGATGACATGGGAACTGGAAAGACCGTACAAGCCGTGGTTGCGCTTAGAATACTGGTCCAGAAGGGCGAGGTCAGAAAGGCACTTGTCGTCTGTCCGCTTGCGGTCTTGCCGGCATGGGCCGAGCATTTGGAAAGTTGGGGCAGGATACTGAACGTATCCCTTGTCCGAGGCAGCAAAGCAGAAAGACGCCAGCAGTGGAATATGCCGGCGCATGTATATCTGACGACCTACGACACGGTTCGGGAGGATGTGGACATTCTTTGCGATGGGGTAGACGGGCTTCAATTCGATTTGACGATTGCCGACGAGGTCCAGAAAATCAAGAACCCTGGGACGGGGACTTCTCAAGCCCTAAAGAGACTCGATGCCGGGTCGAGGAGATGGGGCCTCTCAGGAACGCCCTATGAAAACCGGATAGATGACGTGATCTCGATATTCGGTTTCCTGAGATCAGGGCTTCTTTCTCCGGATGGCGAGTCACTATCGTCAGTTAAGGCGAAGATCAAACCATACTTCCTGAGGCGAACCAAGGATATCTTGGCTGATGAATTGCCGAAAAAAACCCAAACAGTTGTCTGGTTGGATTTAAAGGGAAAACAACGTGCAGCGTATGAACTTGCGGAGCGCGAAGGAGTCGTACGTCTCCGGGAGGAGGGGGAGCGAATTACTGTAACACATATACTTGCGTTGCTCGGGAAGCTCAAAGAGATTTGCAATTTTGACCCCCAATCAGGCGAAAGCGCGAAGGCTGATTCTCTTAACGAATTTCTGGAGGAAGTGTCTGCAGAGGGGAATAAGGCCCTCGTTTTCACACAATACATTTCGTCTGGTGTTGACCCGGTCGTCTGTAATCTTCGTGCATACGGGTCGTTGGAGTATTCGGGCAGGACAAATACTGACCAAAAACGATCTGCGGTCTTAAACCGCTTCAAAACGGACGATTCGTGCAAGGTTCTTGTGTGCACGCAAGCTGCCGCTGGACTCGGACTAAACCTAACAGCGGCAAGTTATGTCTTCCATTTTGACCACTGGTGGAACCCGGCTCGAACCTCTCAGGCCGAGGACCGAGTCTACCGAATAGGTCAAAAAAAAACCGGTCTTTGTTTATCATTTCTGGGTAAGGAACACTGTCGAGGAGAGGATATTTAAGATTCTTGCGCGTAAGCGCGCCGAGTTCGAGGAAGTCATTGGCGGCATCACGAACGTGGAGGGATCAGGTCTCTCGGAAGAGGAGCTCTTTGAGCTATTCGATCTCAAGAAACCACCGGGAAGAGAAGTTAATGTTGACAGGGTGGCGTCAGTGTCAGCGGACACCGTATCGCAGCCTGACCGTGACGCACTCGACGTTGATGCGTGGCCAATCATAAGGGAGACGGAGCTTAGCCTAAGGAGCTCAATCCGTTCCACCTTCGCATCTACTTACGGCCTTAGGGCAGGAGAACGGGTGTACGAACACCTGGGCCCAGACGAGGCGGTGAAAATCAAGGCGAGAATCTCGGAGACCCGGAAGAGATACCTAACAGCGCCTGACTTCACCCCGAGCGAAAACCCCCTCGACTACTTGTACCTCCAACAATTGGTTGAACTCATTTCTCGGGAATGGGCACTATTCAAGTCGGTCTTTGGTGAGAAGAGCTTCCTAATGAACAAGGTCAAGGACATCGCAGGGGTTCGAAATGACGAGGCCCACTTCCGTAATATCCCCCAGGTCGAGAGAATGAGGGCCTACGTCGCCTGCTCCGACATACTTGCTAAGGTCAGAACAAGGACGGAGGTAGCGAAGGAATCGGGAATAGGTAACAAGGGCTGAGACAAGGGTGAGCTTTGGAGAAAACCATGGATCGTGCTCGTCTAAACGAGCTTTGGCAGCAGGGCAAGATTTCAGGTCTAGAATTCAGCAAACGAAGTCAGAAACTCCGACCAAGAGCGTCTTCGGCTAAATCGAAGCCCTCCAGTCAAACGTTTCGACGAAGTGCGCGCCGCGAACTACGCAAATCTGTCTGGACTATACCTGGAGGACTGCCCGGATCAGGGAAACGGCAATGAGTCGCTGGCCGGCGCAGACCCGCTTTGCGAGGGATAAGGTTCCAGGAACCGTTTCTCGAGAGGCTACAGGTTCCTGCCGGCCATAATAGAGTCCCATTCGAGACGCACCAAGTGATTTTAGTCGAGATTTTAGGGATAGAATGATCTTGTCCGGCCAGCCCCAGAATCTCATCGCGGCGATGGCGTCTTCGAATGGGAACACCAGGAATCAACAAACCGTTTTCTCCCCCGCGCCGGCCGAGTTCTGCAGATCTGCCGGCAAATTGGCGTCCCCCTCGCCCCAGGCGCGATTGGACTCCGACGCTGGTGTTTCTTGCCGCGATATCGGTCCTGGTGGGCTGGTGGCGATTCAAAGGGTTCGACGCCGGTCCGGCGCGGACGCTCAAAAACAATTCTGCCGCCTCGGCAAGAATCAATCCCAGCTCGCTGATCATACCGCAAGCGCCCTCAGCCGAAGATTCAAGCCCCAGCACCGTGCGGGCCCGCGAGATCACTTCCCAAGACATTGATAAACCCGGCGATCCTTACCTGGAGGACGAATACCGGAAAATCAGCGAACAATATTATGGCAATAAGCTTCCCAACGTTCCGGTTCTCTGGGAGGACCGCCTCCAGGTGATCGGGCCGCTCATCGCTGACGGATTCATCGAAAAGGGCCTCTGGACGTCGCAGGACAACAAGGAATTCATTCTGCTCAATCCTTCCATCAGCCCTGACGCGGCGGATACCCGGCGGGTGCTCTGCCACGAGATTGTGCACGAATACATGTATAGCATCGGCAACAAGAATGAGGGGCACGGGCCCAGGTTCCAGGCGGAATTGCTTCGCCTCTCGCGAGCGGGCGCGTTCGAGGGCATCCCCGCCGCCGACGGCGAGAAGGCAAGCCTCAAGGCCTGGATCGAATCCGAGTCCGCGCGGCTGGAGCAAGAATCGCGGCAGCTTGAAAACGAAAAACCGGAGCTGGAACAATCCCGCACGGCCGTCGAGAGCGAAGCGGCGGACCTGAACCAACAGGTGCGCGAACTCAACGAGCGCATCTCCTCCGCGAACTCGCAGCAAGGCGGCGGACCGAGCGACGCGGAAATCTCCGCTGCCAATGCCCGCCGCCGCGCCCACGCCCAAAAGGCCGCGGATTTTGACGCACATCTGGCCGATTTCAACGCGCGCATCCAAAACTACAACGCCGCGGTGGGGGAATTCAATCGTGCAGTAGGCCGGTACAATTTGATGATTGCGTATCCCGACGGGCTCGACGAAGAAAACGCACTGCACCCCAAAGCGCCGGCCCAGCAGTGAGGGCCTCGGGCGTAGGAAATTGAAGGATCCGGTTGACGCCCACCTCCAACCGGCACAGGAGCCACCAAGATGGCGGCGCTATGCCCAATCTAGCCCAATTTGCCTCTGACTTTTAATTGAACTATTATTGTGGCAGATTTCGGAAATTTCCAGGGCGCAGACCAACGGTTGTTGTGATCTGTCCGTTCTATCTATAGGTCAATGGGAACGGAAAGTTATAGGGGGAGGCGCTATGATTGGAACCTGCTCCGGACACCCGGGTTACGGGAAGATCTCTGCTAAGCCCAAAGAAATTTGGCTGGCGGCAAACACCGCGTTGGAGATTTCTTACAAAAGCAAACAAGGTTCGGAGGCAGGAATTCTCTTCGGATCACAGGTAGAGTCGGGTCGTTTGACGCTCATGCCGAAGGGTACGCCGGATCGGAAGTTTACGGACCTTTTTCTTGACCAGCTACGCGGGTTAAAAAACCAACTCGCCCCGGATATCATCGACTTCCGCCGTCATGTAATTTACGAATTCAAAACGGTTGATTATGCGAATGAAGGCCTCAGCCAATTAGCGGCTTATTATCGAATTGCGAATTCCATCGCGACGGAGCTAGGCAGTCTTCCCTGGAGGCGGGAATCAGCCGTTTGGTATCCGCCCGGCACGATGACACTTCCGGCCAACCACAATGCCCTCGTCTGTACTGAGGAGACAAACCATTCCAAGATCCCCGGCTTGGTTCTATACACTATCTGGCAGCGAATCTAGCGTGGCGGGACAACGCGGGTCAGGAGGGTAAAAGGCGTCAGTGCCCTAAAGGGAATAAAGGTGTTAGGACGGGGAATAAAGGAATATAAGGTTCTATGCATCGGGATGTCTTGTGCGTTATATCACCCACTGGTGCGTGAAATCCCGCAGTAACTCGGTTTGCGTGCTCGGCAAGGCCTCTGCGGTATTACCGATAAGTTGTCATAAATTAAATAATTTACCACAAATTGATCGATTTCTACTGAAATGGAACCCGAATTGCCGGTATCCCTTGTCGGTGAGGTGTCTGGATGCGCGAATTTACACTGCGCGGGGGGCGCGGTTTTCCTGTGGATTGCGAAGGCCGCCCGGCCTGGGGCGCTCTCCGCGGCGTCCGCCCGCCCGCGGATGCCCCACCTTTTGACGGCTCCTCGAGCAGCGAGCGCCACCACAGCCTCTCCGGCCCACAGGAGCCTCTCTGCTCTCGCGCCTTCAAACCGTAAAAAGCCTATACTTGTGGGCCTTATGGAGGCGATTCGGGACGAAAAAACAAAAAATGAAGGAACCTCCTGAGAAGTTATTGAAAACAAAGGATCGAGTGTAAGAATTGCGCAGTTTTTGACCCGAATTCTGCCTTTCCCCAGAATCTTCCCAAGCCGCGAAGATTTCCTGGTATGGGCATCCGGAGCGGTGAAAAAATTAACAATCTCACACCAAGGCGCAAAGACGCCAAGGTCGCAAGTCAGAAACCCTATGTTTGCAATTCGAGGCTCTACAGCTTGCCGTATTCGCGTGAGGTGTGTTTCGGGATCGGGGTTGCATGTACGGCTTTGCACCGCGCGGTTGTAGAATAATTTCGTAGTGTTCGGGAAGAACGCCGCGGGGCACGCGGAGACGATTCATGCATTCATGGACTCGCACTACAGCTCTTGCAGTTGTATTTTTGACCGCAATTCCATGGGCCTTGCCGGGCCAGGAACCCGCCAGGCACGAACCGCTGACCGAAGGGGGAATCATTCGGCTACTGCAAGGTGGAGTAGCGGCGCCTGCTGCTCCCGCGGGACCGGCAAGGGGCGCGGTTGTTCATTTCACTCTCGACCGCACCCTCAGGACTCCCGTGCAACCGATTCGCGGCCTTGACTTTGGCGGCAGCTCGGGTGTGCTTGCGGCACTGGGTGGCGATGGCTCCGTGCGCGTCTGGAGGCCGGCTGCTGCGGACGATCTCGCGGACATTCCGCGCGCCGAGCACCCCAAGGGCGTCACCTGCATCGCCGTCAGCCCCGACGGCAAGTGGATCGCCGAGGGCGAATCCTTCATCAAAGCCAAAGTTTATACGGCCAAAATCGAGTTGTTCGACGCCACCGAATCAAAAGATGTGCGCGCCCTCGCGACTCATCATTGGGAAGTCGAAAGCCTGGCGTTCAGCCGCGACGGCCGGTTCCTGGTTTCAAGCAATTGGGACCGCAAGGTTCGAGTGTTCGAGTTTCCCTCGGGCAATCAGGTGCGCGAATTTGAGTCGCAGTCAAAGCCGGTCTGCGTGGCCATCAGCCCGGATTCCAAAATCGTCACGTCGGGTGACCTGAGCCCTGCGATCACCCTGTGGGATCGTGAGAGCGGGAAGGAAATTCAGCGCATGGTTGGTCACGCCAGCCGCATCTGGAGCCTGGCCTTCAGTCCCGATGGCCAGAGGTTGGTTTCCGCCAGCGCTGACGGCACAATCCGCATCTGGGATGTGTCCACTGGAATGTCCCTCCTGACACTTGGCGGAAGCATGGGCGCCGTAATGTCCGCCGCCTTCAGCCCCGACGGGAAATACGTTGTCTCGGGCAGCGCGGACAACACGGTGCGCTTTTGGGACGCCGCTACCGGCCAGAATCTCGAAACCTTTGGAGCCCATTCCGGCGTCTGGCAAGTGGCTTTCAGCGGCGACGGCAAATACCTCGCTGCCGGCTACGCCGACGGGACAATTAATATCTGGGAAAAACGGGAATGAACCGGGAATTTGGCGGACTAGGCAGGAAATCTTATTTTCCCATGGCAGTATAGATGGCCGTTATGATGGCGTCTCCGGGAACAGGCTGGGATTGTGCATTGAGGGCCGCGAAGTTGTAGTTCAAAGGGTATCCCCTCTTCACGCGGATGTGGAACGCGTAATAATTCGCCAGATATACGGCGTTCTTAGCGACCTGGCTGACATTCTTCAAGGGAATCTGGAAATTGTGAATTCCATTGTCGGCTTTGTAGTAGATCATTCCGTTGCCGATGGCCATCACGCCGACACAGTAATCGTTGCCGTTCTTACCATGATCGTGAGCCACGCGGAAGGAAACGAAGCCATTATGCGGCATGGGACTGAGTGTAGGAGCCGGGGCAGGCTCGGGTTGGGACGGCTGGGGTTGGGGCAACTGGGGTTGAGGTTGCTGCGGCTGCGGCGATGGCGAGTTGGGGCTTATTTCCGGCGGAGGGACTTGCTTCGGCTGCGACGTTACAGGCGTCTGGACTTGCTGGAGTGGGGCCGCGACGGTTACCGTATGCCCTTCTGAAAGTGTGACGGTTTCTTCGTGATCCTGATAACCGTTCAGCGAAATGCGCACCGTATGGCTTCCCGCCGTCAGCCGCGTCAACTTCAAGCGGCCTTCGGGACTCGTTGTTCCCATCGGCTCATCGTCAACATACACCTGGCTCTCGCCGGGGTTTGACAAAATCATGAGGACGGGGGGTGAAGCAGCGGGCACCGAGTGCGCGGGTGGCGTAGGGACCGCAGCCGGAGCGGGCGCGAGCGATCGCAACGTGCGTATCAGGTCTTCCGTTCCTCCGGCGTCCCGGATATCCTTTTCCACATCGGGAGTGACTTGAAAGGAGATGCCCGCCTTCCGCGCCTCTACCGCCACCTGGTCACTGGGCACGTCACCGGTAAGAAGGTCGATGATGTCCTGCTTGGTGAGCTTCTTGCTGGATTTTTGCGCGTCGGCATGTGAGGAAATCAGGGCAATCCCCGCTCCCAACACCAGGAGCAAGAGAAACCTCAGGGCGCGCCGCTTTCCTGATTTCAAACCCATCCGCCAATGCCTCGGGAATTGAGCTCGCCCTTTTTATATCGCTACAGGGGGAACTCGTCAAGACCGAGAGAAGGATTAGTCGGGGCCGACTGTGGTCGTTACTGCGCCCCGCACTTTAAGCCTTCACCCAGAATTGCGTTTTCCCTCTTGCAGGCATTGATGGTCTCCTGGAGCAGCTTTTGAATCTCGGCGTTGTTAGGGTCGAGTTTCAAGCCTTGCCGGTATTCGTCAATGGCTTCGTCGTACTCACCTCGGCGCTGGTGAAACCTTCCCATGGTAATTTTGGCTTGGATTGCCTTGGGATCAACTGTGGGGGCTGACGGCATGACTTCAGGAGCGGGGGTTGGAGCCGGGTTGGTCGTGGGGGTATGTCTGGGCTTCGGCGCCGGTGGAGTTGTTTGGGTTACAGGTGTGGTGGCGGGCACGGGGTTCTGTACGGAACTAGAACTTTCAGGATTCGTAACCGGTTGGGTCGCTGGCGGCTGAGTAACATCCGGCGTGGGCGAGGATGCAGAATTGGGGTTCGAAACCGGCTCAGAATTCTGCACCGGCTCCGGCGTTGGACCCGGGTGCCGCTTCCAAATGTATAATCCTCCGCCGCCAATCCCCACCAGCAAAACCACCAGGCCAACCCACAATCCCCAACGGGACTCAGGAGGCTGCGGACGCAGGGGAGGAGCGACCACCTGAGGCTGCGGGCGTGGAGGAGGTGCAGGGGCGGGCCGCAGTGGCTCCGCCGGCCGAACGGCGGGTGGTGGCGCTGGCGGACGGGGCGGAACCGCAATGGGGGCACTCGCATGAGCATTTCCCATGGAAGCGCGGTTATCCGTTGCGGGAATCAAATCATCTGGAGACAGGACCCGCGTCTTCCCCGGACTCATCATCTCCTGCTCAATCTTCTCAATTTCCTGAATGAGCACTCGACCGGATGCGGGACGCAAGTCGCGATTCTTTTCCAGCAGACGCATGGTCAGGTTTGCGACGTTTTCGGGGACTTGCAGCTCCGGGTGCAGCTCGCGGATGGGGGCCGGAGCCTTTTGCATGTGAGCCAGCAGCATTTCCATGGTCGTGTCGGCGCGGAAAGGCAGGTCCGCGGTAAGCATCTGGTACATCACGATTCCGAGGGAGTAAAGGTCGGCGCGCCCATCCAATTCATCTCCGCGCTTGCCCATGGCCTGTTCGGGCGACATGTACTGTGGCGTGCCGATCACCACGCCGGCGCCCGTCAAGGTCATTCCCGCGGCGTCGCCCATGCGCGCCTCCTTCACCTTGGCGATGCCGAAGTCGAGAACCTTCACCATTTCGCCTTCTGGAGTATCCACTAGCGCGATGTTGTCCGGCTTAATGTCACGATGAACCATGCCCAGCTTGTGAGCAGCCTCCAGCGCGCTTGCGGTCTGCTTGATGATGGGCAGCACGCGTTGGAAAGGCAGCGGGCCCTCTTCGCGAATGAGCTTCTTGAGGCTCTTGCCCTCAATGAACTCCATCACGATGAAGGGGCGGCCGTCCTCAGCCTCATCGATGTCGTCAACACGAACGGCGTTGGGATGTTGAAGGCGGCGCGTGATGACCGCTTCGTGCTTGAATCGCTTCACGAAGAGATCGTCGCTGAGAAGTTCCGGGGCAATCACCTTGATCGCCCGCATTTCATCGAATGCCAGGTGCAGCGCTTTGTACACCGCGCCCATGCCGCCCTGCCCCACCTTGGCTAAAAGGCGGTATTTCCCGCGGAGGACACTGCCTTCTGTCCAGATGCCGGTCTCCTGGAGCGGCGAGCCATCGGCCGGACAAATTGCGTAATTATTCGGATAGCTCGATTGGCACGTCGGGCAAGTCTTCATGTCGCTCCCGTGGACACAATTTCGGGCAGAGTATATCACGAGCGGGCAAGAATCGTATCGGCCCGATGGGCACGCTCTCAAAATCGATTCGTGTCATTTCCAGCCGCGTTACTGCCGATGCAGTCGCCCGATGGGGATCGGCGCGCGATACTCCCAATCCGCCGTCGCGCTGCTCTTGTACCGGTAAAGCTTGCAAACCTCGCAAACCTGCGCCACAACGTAAGGGCTTTCCTGATCCCGCCACCGATGATGGCAGGCGCCGGCAAAAGGTTTCTTCTGCTCCGGCAAATCCAAATCTTCTATATTCATATGTAAAATAACCTGTATAGATATTGCAAAGAATTAATAGCCGATCTCCCCGCTCCGCACTCGTAGGGTCAACCCGCTTCCTGATCTGCCTCGCGCCGCCTTCCTGCCGCCTTGTCATACTGACCCGTCAACGCCCGCCAGCGGAGCGCCATCAGGTCGAGCGTCATATGGGTGGAGTCCCGCAGATAATGCACCTTGGTGTCCGGATTGTGATTCCAGCGAACCGGGACGTCCAAGACCGTTCCTCCCAGGCGGCGGATCAGGAAAAGTATTTCCGGATCAAAACCGAATCGCTCTACGCGCTGAAGCTCAAAAGCTCGGCGCGTGGTCTCACGCCGAAAGAGTTTGAAGCCGCACTGCGTATCGCTGATATCGAGGCCGGTGAAAGCCCGCACCAGCAAGTTAAAGAACCGCCCGCCCCATTCCCGAAAATACGATTGGTGGACGCCGATCAATTCCCGCCGCAGCGCTCGCGACCCCACCACTGCGTCGGCACGTGCCGAAATCATGACTTCCAATAGTTTGTTCGCCTCCTCAATCGGAGCGGACAGGTCCGCGTCGGTAAAGAGAATAAACTCGCCGCGCGCTTCAAGTACGCCGTTGCGGACCGAATACCCTTTGCCGCGATTGCGGCCGTTGCGCATGGCGCGAACTCCCGGCGTCCGTTCGGCCACCTCCGCCGTGTCATCACCCGATCCGTCATCCACGACAATGATTTCGCTTGAAAATCCGCTGCCGCGAAGATAATTCTGAATTTCCTCCAGCGTGTGGCGGAGACACCGGCCTTCATTGTAAGCGGGAACCACGACGCTGAGATAGGGCTCCGACATTGGCGAAGAATATAGCAGAAGTTAGGCTGGTAGGACCTATTTCTGAAGCCCGCTGATTCCAACCCGGGATCGGCAATTCCACATGCCGCCGTGTAACCAGATGCTGGTTTCATAGCATCTATACCTTCATCATGGTTGGTGCATCACAACCAGAATTGCCGTACACTTTTCGTCGCCCCTCTCTGCACAAGAACGGTCTCACGGTCTTTGCCACGCTGTGGATTATCACCGCCCCACCCATGGTTGCAAGCGATTCGCAGCCCCACGGAACACTCGAACTTGTGGCTGACCAGACTTCCGTTCA
>JASHSC010000485.1 GCA_030036915.1 Terriglobia bacterium | reverse complement strand
CTTCTTTGCGACCACGAGTTCATAAATTGTCATCTCCCTCGTTTCGTGAGTCACCCGCAGTTTAAACCGATCGCCAAGCAAAGACTGAAGCGCCAGACCCGTTTGTTCCCGATACTCCGGCCATGGGAGTTTTTGCAGTTTTTGGGCGACGGCGTCCTCCTGCTTCGCGACGACATCGTACCTGTCTGAATCTATCCAACTTGGGCCACCCGAAATTTGCGGGGCGTCAACGTTGTAGGCGTATTTGAATGAGCGCTCTTACCGTCGTGTTCTCTGCGGTGAATCGGGAAGGCTGCATATCCCAGCCCACACGTTGGCTGCCGGAACGATTGGGCCGAATCGAAGCAACCTCAAAGGAGGGCACCGGCTGGCTATTAGTTGGCGGCGATTGCGACCGGAGCAACGGGGCATACAGAAGACCTACGACAAGTGGAGCAGCGAGCGTAGCGATCCCCGTGCCTGCCAACGCTAACTTTCTTCGCATACTCAGCTTTTTTGCCAGACTCTGCGTCATGATGCGCATGATTCTTTTCTTTAGATCGGCCCCAGTAACTCCGGGCACGCAAGCCAGCGGCGACTCCACGCAGAATTCGCAGGTTTTCAGAATGCTTTCGGCATAAAGCTGCGGTTCGCTGCCCAGTTCCAGAACACTTTCGTCGCAGGCGCGCTCGCGTTCTTCCATCAAGCGCGAGCTGATCCACCAGACGAAGGGATGAAACCAGAAGAGCGCTTCCACGAGCATGTGAACCGCAGCGGTCAGGTTGTCGCGGCGGCGGACGTGGCACAGTTCGTGGCCAAGGATTGCCTGCAATTGGTTTGGCGCAAATCGTTCGATGGTTCCGGCAGGGACAAGCAAGATCGGCCGAAAGATGCCGACCACGCCTGGTTCCAAGTGGTGTTTGGTGCAGCGCACTGGCACGGGGAAGCTGATATCAAGCGGCGTGCTCGCGCGCACTGCGGCGCGAATGCGCAGCCAGGCGCGCAGGCGAATCAACGCCACGCACGCAATGCCGCACGCCCACAGACCGATGAACACGATGGGAAGCCAATCAGTTTGGGGTTGTGGTGAAGAAATGAGTGGAGTGAGCTCGGGGAACGGCTCGACGGCCTGCACCACGGTGGAACTGATCGCCGGCACGGGGAGGCTCTTTGCCACGGGCGTGCGGCCGAAATAACTGCCCAGCGCCAGCAGCAACGAAAATGGAACAAAAAATTTTACCGAGGCGCTGAACCAAATCCAATAGCGAACCTGGGCGCGATTCTTGCGAAACGCCAGGGTTAGAAGGCCGGCGAGAATTGCGAACACGGTCGATTGCCAGAGATGGTTAATCAATCCGCCCATCATGCGAAATCACCTTTTTCCTTCTCGACGTTTTTGCGCTTCGAGCTTTTGCACGGTCTTCTGCAATTCGCGGACATCGTCCAGGGTCAGTTTCCCGGCCTCGGCGAGTTGCGCCATCATGGGGAGGGCACGGCCGCCGAAGAAGCTCAGGATTTCGTCCAGAAAACGCAGCCGCGCCGCATCCCGCGCGACGGTAGCCTCAAAAATATCGGCATTCCCGATCTTGCGCACGCGCCGCACGGCTTGCTTGTTTTCGAGTCGGTAGACGGTGGTCTGAATGGTCGTGTAAGCGGGGCGCGGCTGCGGAAAGGCTTCCAGAATCTCCCGGATGGAAGCCTTGCCCTGCGCCCAAATGGCTTCAAGGATTCTGAGTTCGAGTTGAGTTAACTTTGGTCCGGCCATATGAACCTACTATCCGACGAAGGAATCTACTATTCTATAGTAGACTTGTCAAGAGAATTATTCCGGACCCTATTTTCCTCATTTCGCCGGCGCGATGAGGTCCCGGTAATAGAGCGAAGAATAGAAATCCAGACTTTGATGGACGAAATCCTCGAGCGCAGATTTCCGGGCAGGGGACATGGTCTTCCGCAAATCCGGATTTTTGCATCGCAGGAGATCTTCGTCCAAAGTAAAACCCTGATGTTCGAAGTCCGCGTCGTAGCCGCTTGATATGTAAGGAAAGTGATCGGTAAAACCCTCAGCTCCCGCATCAAAAAGATAATCGTTCCCGGCGCGATAATTCCATCGCTCGTCTTGCAGCATAAAAACCTGGCGCAGTTCCGTATCCTGCCGCAGAAGGCTTGTTCCCAGGAAATTGTTGACCTCATACAGGCCCAGGAAATCAAGAATGGTCGGTGTAATGTCGATCTGACTCCCCAGCGTGTTGTTCTCGGAGGGTTTGATTAGTTGCGGGCTCCACATGATAAACGGCAGCCGGTGGTAAATCTCATTCTTTCGGATGCGGTCGATCGACTTGTCGTCCGGAAAAATCCATACCCCATGGTCGCCTGTGATCAGGAAGACCGTATTCCTTCCCCAGTCCGTGTTCCGGGCAGCCGATAGGAATTCTCCCAAGGCCAGATCGGCATACTCCATGGCATGGACATAGTTTTCGTAGGTGGGTTCCTGCTGCTTGGCGAGTTTGTGATTTCCCCAGCCATCCCCCGCATCGATGAAAGGGAAGTGGCCACTTAAGGTCATGACTTCCGCGAAAAACGGCTGCTTTGCGCGGCTGAGGGTGCGCTCTGCGTACTCATCGATATCCTCGTCGGAGGGTCCCATCAAAGTCATTTTTCGGGGATTTGGAACGTGGTCGAAGAAAAAGTCGATGCCGTTTGCGGCCAGGCAAAAGCGGGCGCCGTTGAAATTAACCGGAAAACCGCCGATCCAAAACGTCTCGTACCCGTTCTGCTTTAAGACCGAAGGCAAGGAATTATAGCCGTTGGTTGGATACGAAGTGTATGCGTCAGTGCCGTAAAAATCCGGCAGGAAGGAGAACAACGTCGAAAACTCTCCCCGGACCGTGTAAGACCCGTTGCCATAAAATCTGGTGAACTTAATTCCTTTCGAAGCGATTCTATCGAGTTGCGGCGTGTGAGATGGATTGGCGCCGTAAGCCCCCGATTCGAAGGCTCGAAAAGATTCCATGAGCACCAGAACGACGTTCGGCCTCGATCGCTTGTCCGTCATGTCGGTTCTGATCAACGGAGTGGTCTGCAAGGGATGACGATCCGACGACGACCGTTTATAGATAGAGTTGTTGACCGGCCGCAACTGAGCAATGTTCTTCTGAAAAAATAAGTATTGAGCTTCGTAATCGCTCTGGGTCTTCCATATCCGGTAGGGCTGGCGGATCAGCTCGAAAAGCAGATTGCTCTTGTTAAAGCTCAGACCGTCGGGCGCAAACCAGGCGTGAACGGAGATGAGAGAGATGAAAATCAGGCTCGTCGATACGAGTTCACGAACCCGGGTTTTGACTTTGATTCGGTCGGCAAGGGCAAACAGGAGAAAGGGACCGGCGACGCCCCAGAGAAGGTCGGGCCAGTAGAAAAGGCTGCGAACGCTTGACCGAATAGCAAAAACATCCTTCCAATGCCGGAGCGAGCTGAGCGGCATCCACGTTTGAAAAAATCTGAAATAAAGCACATCGGAAAGAAAAATGAGAACCACCAAAGCCGTCCACAAGAAGCAGCTTGCCGTCCGGAAAACCCCGGGCTTTCGCATTCCCAGCAGGCTGAAGATGAGAGCAAACAATAAGACAAATGCCGTGTGATCCACCAGTCCGAGGGCATCCGGGGCGATGCGCATGCTCCAGGACGAATAGATGACGGTCCAAAGCGCTATGGAAAGCACTAAGCCGAGCTTTAAACGTCCATGTGTTTGTACGGACATCGGCATATGCTTTCCCGCTCAGTGTGAATCTGTGGGGCTTTTTGGCGGGTCATCAAACGCCAGCCAAATGTACTTGTCCGTGACGGCCTTTAAGTCGTCGGTGGCTCGCTTCAGGTTCTCGGCCAGTTGCCGGTGGCGCGGGATGTCCGGCGGCTCAGAGGCGGGTCTTTCCAGGTATGCTCGCAGCGCGGATTCCGCCTTGCTTACCTCCTCGATGGCATTCGGAATTGCCCTCCGCCAGTAGTAGATAGTGATATCTCTCCGGATGCTGGCGCTCTGATTCTTTGAGTCCTCAAGCCCCTTCCGCATGGCCTCTCTCCATTGCTCGGGGGTGAGGAGGTTTATGGGATTGACGTAGGGTTTCTCTTCTTCCTGCGGATTCTTTTCACCGGCCTGATCCTTAGTCTTGTCGTTTTCGTCTGCCATCGCGATTTCCTCTCGACGTGGCATGGGCTCCCAGCCCATGCTCATGGCCAGGATGGCTATGCCACGTGGGGCCGAGGCGCCGCCTCGCCCCTACGCCAACACAAACCATGCCACGCCTTTTCACATCCCGCCGAAGGGCTCGGCCGGGGGTTTCAATTTATACTCTGTGGGCGGCTCGGCGCCCAGCAGGTAGCGGACAAAGTAATCCCAGCGCCGCCGGACCATGTAGGGCTCGTTCCCGAAGCCGTGGCGGCGATTGGGCAGCAGCAGCAGATCAAAATCCTTGTTGGCCTTGATCAGCGCGTCCACGACCAGCAGGGTGTTGTAGGGCGGCACGTTGTCATCCATCGTGCCGTGCGCGAGCAGCAAGTGGCCCTTCAGGTTTTTGGCGATGTTTTCGTTGGCCTGATCATCGTAATTCGTGCCGTCACCGGGCATGTGCGCCAGCAGACCCTGGTAGCGCTCGCCCCA
>JASHSC010000048.1 GCA_030036915.1 Terriglobia bacterium | reverse complement strand
CGATTGTATTTTTCCACGCGCGGCGTCCGGCGGCTGATTACCAGTCCGGCATTCAATTGCAGATTTTTGCGCAATGCGTAACGGTCCCGCGGGCTGAAGCTTTGGTAGGAATTGCGAAAATAGGAAGGCGAAATGACAAAGGTTTGCTGCGCGGAAGCCGTTTGGCCCAGAAGGAAGCTGGCAAACGGATCGCCCGTGTCGGTGATTCCGGGCAGGCTGGTGATGTCAGGAGTGAATTGAAAATAGCCGGAAGGGTATTCCGGGTTGAAGGAGTTAACCTGATAGAAATCCGCTTCGCCGTTCAGGTGAATGGAATGCTTGCCCTTGCGCGTGGACCAGCCGTCGGAAAGGCTGAAAGTGTTTCGAGCGTTCCGCGAGTTGGGATACGCCGTACCCATAGAGACGTAGTTACTGAGAGAATAATTGGGAAAGGGAGTGCCCATTCCCGTGGTGGATTGCACAACATCGGAGCTCATCGCCACACTGGCGGAATTCATGGTGTTGCTGCCGGCGGTGTAAACGTAATCCAGTTCCCCGCGCAGTGTGGAAAAGTGCTGGTCCGGCGAGGTTGGGCTGGCGTCGTTGGGAAAATATTTCGCGGGGCTCAAGTACCCACTCGATAACGTGGAGTTGAAGGTCAGGCGGTGGCGCTCGCGAAAGGGGTGGTCGAGCTTGGCGATGATGCCGTCGGCGTCATCGATCTGCGGCGAGTTAATAAAGTAGTTATTCTGAAAAAACGGGCCGATGTCCGTGTTGGGCGCCGGATAAAGCGGCAGAGCCTGTTGCGCCACATTGGAGAGACGCGTCGAGGGAATAATGTTATTGGGAAATTGCGCGCGCAGGTATTGCAGATTGGTGGTGGAGACTGCCTGGGTGGGATCGTAGGCAGGGTTGGGAGTGGTTTGTTCCGGGTCGTAGATGGGCAGCAGGTCTCCCGAGGGATCAACGGTCTGCGAAAAATCTCCCAGGCGCTGTTGCATCGTCGGGACGGTCAGCAGGTTGGCGCGATAGATCCGCTCGCGCACGCCTTCGTAGGACAGCAGGAAAAAAGTATTGTTGGGATTGGTGATGAGATGCGGCACCAGCAGGGGCCCGGCAACGTTGAAACCGAACTGATTGCGGCGAAGCGGGGAAACACTTTCGCCGTTCTGTCTTACTTCGTGGGGGATCGCATCCAGAACGTCATTGCGGAAATTTTCAAAAACGCGTCCGTGCCAGCGCATCCTGGAGGTGTGATGCTCCTGCGCAGCGGGAGGACTTTCCGGGCGGATGCCCAGCTCCCGAGTCAGCGTCTTGAATTCGTCGGCAGCTTGTGAAAGGGCGCTGGATTGTTTGGGAGGATTTGTGCCGCCTACATTGGCGCGCACCTTCCCCGCAAACACCAACACCGCGAGCGCAACTCCCCATCCGACGCGAAAGCCAGTCTTCATCCGGAAAAGTCCACAAACTTTTACTATAACCTTCACCCCAAATTGCCGCAACCCTGGAAGAACTCGCGAGTGGGTTCGCAATGATTCGGGCGGAAGTGGGAGATTTGTTTGTCATCAGTATTAAGCCGGTTTTCCTCAATTTAGCTGTTTGATCGCAAAGATGATGTAAAATTTACACGCGACCTTTTGTTTTCAATAACTTCTCAGGAGGTTCCTTCATTTTTGCATTTTTCTCCTGAATTCGCTACCGGTACAACCTACATGTGTAGGCTTGGAAGATTCGCGAGCCAGTGGAAAGTCGCGAGCCGGCCGAATTTGTCGCGCTACCCGACACGTCGCCCGAAGACGGCTTTAGGTCGCAGGGCGAGCGGCGAATCGCAAGGGCTTGCGATGGCATGCCCGTAGGCGGTTCCGCCGCGGCGAGACCGATTCCAGACGCTACAGCAGCCTGTGTAAATTCGCGCATAGATACCAATCCTGCGGGATGGTCGAGCAATTCGGCTTCCATATATCTACAGAAATATCTACTTACTGGTAACTCATTGAGGCTATAGGTGATTACCGGCAGTCAAGGTGCGATCCGGACCCTCACCACGAAGCGGTTGACTGGGGGATTTCACGCACCGGTGCGTGAAATCCCCCAGCGCGGCTGCCCGCCGGGCTGACGCGCGTCCAGTCCGCACCGAAGCCAAAAACACAATAAAATAGCAGGTTATGGATCGCGATCCCGAACCCGTCCGCATTCCTATCACCGACGTCTTCGACCTGCACACCGTGCAGCCGAAGGAGGTTGCCGGCGTCGTGGAAGCCTATTTGGAAGAGGCCAATCGTCTGGGCTTGAAGAGGCTGCGCATCATCCACGGCCGCGGAATCGGCGTGCAAAGGGAGATTGTGCGCGCGTTACTGGCTCGCACTCCGTTTGTGATGGCTTTCGACGATGCCCCGCCCGAAGCCGGCGGCTGGGGCGCAACGGTGGTCAGGCTGCGATAAAGCGCGAATTGGGCGGGCTTATTGACACTTTGATAGCGTGTGTCCCCGTCTAGTGATTCATTCTCCCAAACACCGTCTTGACAGATTCAGGGTTCGTGGCAGCGACCAGATTCCTGGCATCGCCGATTGCCAACTCATCATCCCCGCTCTCAATTGCTTTCATGGTTTCTGCGATAAAAGTATCGAGCGGCATGGGCTGCGGTCCTCCCGGCCCTACGGTTTTTCGAGGCCCGCCCAGCTCCGTGGCAACGTAGGGAGGAATCAACTCCATCACCTTTACCCCCGAGTCTTTTAACTGGTGGCGCAAGGAAAGAGTGAAGGAATGTACAGCAGCTTTGGTGGCGCAATATACCGGGAATCGCGCCATCGGGACAAAAGCCAGACCGGAGGAAACATTGAGCAGCAAGGCATTCGGCCGTTGAACGAGATGCGGGAGGAATTCGGTGGCTACACGAATCACTCCCAGAAGATTGGTGTTAATCTCGTCCTGTAAGCCCTGCTCGTCAAGCGGCGCCCCGGGAGCAAGCTGTAAGCTCCGCTGGACTCCAGCATTGTTTACCACCCAGTTCAGCGAAGGAAATTCTGCCACTACTTCGCGCGCGACGGCGTGAACGGCCTCAGGGCCGCGAATATCGAGAGTGTAGTGGCGCATGCCTGGATTCGCGGCGCAAATCTCCCGCAGGCGATCTTCACGCCGGCCGGAAATGATGACTTGATTTCCAAGCCTGGTGAGCGCCTCCGCCAAACCTCTGCCGATTCCCGATGTGCCGCCCGTAATAAAAATGGTGTTTGAATGCATTTGCATTTGTTGATCTCCCGCGAAAATGAGGCAAAATCTTCCTGAAACCAAAGAATATTACTTCTGGTTCCTGCCCGGCAGCAGATTTTGATGGGCGACTTCGCCGGACGCACTGGACGAATCTTCGCGAGTGAGAAACAATATGACTGGACGGCTTGCAAAGAAGGCGGGAGAACGCACGGTGCTGAACGGAAAAAAGGTCTTTGTGGTTATGCCTGCGTACAACGCCGCCCGAACCTTGCGGCAGACGTGCGAGGAACTTCCCCGTGATGTCGTGGACGAGGCCTTAGTGGTTGACGACTTCAGCTCCGACTCCACCGTGAAGTTGGCGCGAGAGTTGCACCTCACCACTTTCGTCCATCACCGCAACCTGGGTTACGGTCGAAACCAGAAAACCTGCTATCGGGAAGCGTTGCGCCGGGGCGCGGACATTGTGGTGATGCTGCACGCGGATTATCAATATTCACCGCGCCTGGTCACCGCAATCGCCGGCATGATTGCCTACGGAGAGTACGACCTGGTGCTGGGTTCGCGGATTCTGGGCTCGGGCGCCCTGCGCGGCGGCATGCCGCTCTACAAATACGTTTCCAACCGTTTTCTGACCTTCTATCAAAATATCCTTTTCGACTACAAAATCTCCGAATATCACACCGGCTACCGGGCTTATTCCCGCGAGGTGCTGGCCAACCTGCCGCTCGAGGAAAATTCCGACGGTTTTATTTTCGACGCGGAAGTCCTGGTGCAGGCGCTTTATCGCGGTTATCGCCTGGGAGAAATTTCCTGCCCGGCCCGCTATTTTCCCGAGGCGTCATCGCTCAATTTTTGGACCAGCGCCAAATACGGAGTGCAAGTACTCGTCCTCTCGCTCAAATTCTGGCTTCAGAAAAAAGGGCTGGGACACTTTCGTTTGTTGAGTCCGCAGGGCCGGACGCTGGCCGAAGACTATTATACGGAAGTCACCGACGCCCGCCCGCCAGCAAGCAATCCCTGAAGCCCGTCAAGCGGGACCCGAAATGCTCCTTTATTCTCAATTCGGCGAGGCTATTGCCGGGGAACTCGCCGTCCAGTGGTTAGGCAATCTCATTCTTGTGCAACTCATTTGGCGAGTGCAGGCATCATAAGGTAATCCCCGCTCAATGTGATATATTTAAAATTCTCCGCGGGCCGATTTCTTTGCTATCATAAAAGTCTTGCAAGTTTACCGGCAGTCTGGACTCATCCTGGAAGGGTGCGACGGACAATTTGCGACACGGCAGAAAATATCGGCATAAACGCTGGGTCCGCGCCCTGATTGTGGGCATATTGCTCACGGGGGAAGTGCATCTTTTCTGTGCCGAGATATTACACCACCACACGGAAGTCGCAAGGGCTTGCCAGCTTGAACACCATGGTGGAACGTACTGGCACCCTTCCCAGGATCTGAGTCCTCTTTGCCCTCTATGCCAGATCGCGCGCAGCGGCTCAGTGCGCCCCGCAGTGCCATCATCTGTACAAGAACCGCAACGGGAATCTTCCTATCAGCCCCTGGCTCGACAAGTTTTCCACTCAACCACCCTGGCGCAGTCCCTCCTCGCTCGCGCTCCTCCCCTCTCCTGAATTTTGACTCATCCCAATTTATTGCGGTCGCACATCATAATAATTATGAGCCTCAAGGAGGGAATTTCATGTTTGGCAGGCGCGTATCATTCTACATTGTGGTTTTAGCTTTTGGCTTTGCTTTGCATCCAATTTTTGTCGCCGGGCAGAATCTGGGCAGCGCAGGCTCCGTAACCGGAACGGTGAAGGACCCTTCCGGTGCGGTAATTCCCGGTGCGACGGTAACCATCCTCAATCCGGTGAGCGGCTTCGAGCGGACCGCCTCCACTGACGCCAGTGGCAATTTCACGATTACGAATATTCCTTACAACCCCTACCACTTGGCCGCCAGCGATACAGGGTTTGCACCGTTCCACGAAGACGTAACTTTGTCCTCTCCTGTGCCCGTCAAACTCAATATCACGCTCCAACTGGCGGGCGCCCGGACCACCGTTACGGTCTCGACGGAATCTTCGGACCTCATTGAGGTCAACCCGACAACTCACACGGATGTGGACAGAGCGCTCTTCGATAAGCTTCCGCTGGAAAGTCAGTCTTCATCCCTCAGCTCGCTGGTCACATTGAGTTCGCCGGGAGTTGCTGCGGACTCCAATGGCTTGTTCCACGGTCTGGGGGACCACGCTTCCAACTCCTTCTCCATCGACGGCCAGCCCATCACGGACCAGCAGAGTAAGGTCTTCTCCAATCAGCTTCCCGCCGACGCCGTGCAATCGCTCGAAGTCATTGAGGGAGCACCGCCTGCCGAATACGGGGGCAAGACCAGTCTGGTGATAGTTGCTACAACGCGCTCCGGACTTGGCGAAACCACACCGCACGGTGGGGTGACAGCCTCTTACGGGACATTCGGAACTTCAGATGTTGACTTTAATATAGGCTACGGCGGACAGCGCTGGGGCAACTTCATTGCCGGGAACGGCATGAATACCTCAAGGTTTCTGGATGGCCCTGAGTTCGACGTCATGCACGACAAGGGAAATGAAGAAAATATCTTTGACCGCTTCGACTTCAAGCCCACGGCAAAAGATACGGTCAATTTAAATTTTCAATTCACGCGCTCGTGGTTCCAAACTCCCAATTCCTACGACGCCCAGGATGCGACGGCTTGGACGGGTTTGGTGGTGGCCAATGGCGGCCTTGGGCCCAACGGTCTGCCGGTGGGTCCCAGCGATCAGCGCTCGCAGATCAAGACCATTGACGTTGCCCCCGCCTGGACACGCTTAATCAATAATAGTACGGTGCTTACCTTTGGCGGCTGGGTGCGACGCGACGGTTACAACTACTATCCCAGCAGCGATCCTTTCGCCGACCTCATCCCCGACCTCCAACGCCAAAGCATTGGCCAGGACCGAATTCTGACAAACGCCGGCCTGCGCGGCGATATCAACTATGTGAAAGGCGTACACAATTTTAAGGCGGGGGTGGACTTCGAGCACACCTTCCTGACCGAGGACGACAGTTTTGGAATCGTCGATCCCACCGCCAACGCCGTTTGTCTGAATGCCGATGGAAGCCCCGATACGAACCCGGCGTTAACCAATCCGGCCAATTGTACGGGGACGCTCACCGTCAACCCGGCATTTGTTCCGCTCCTGGGTTGCTACGATTTAACCCGCACGGCATCGCTTCCCGCTTCCGACGGGTGCTCCGCCACGACCAGCGGCCTTTATCCCTATGACGTGCACTCCGACATCAAAGAGGTGGCACTCTACGCTCAAGATGCCATTACCTACAAAAACTGGAACTTCAATGTCGGCCTGCGTGGCGACCTTTACCACGGCATTTCGATTTTCAGCCAAGCTGAGCCGCGCCTCGGCATTGCCTATAATGTTAAGAAGACCGGCACGGTGATGAAAATCTCTTACGCTCACACCATGGAAACGCCGTTCAACGAAAACCTGAT
>JASHSC010000484.1 GCA_030036915.1 Terriglobia bacterium | reverse complement strand
GCGTTTGGCGATGAATTTGGCGATCGGAGAATCCGCACCCGTCGCCTCGAGCAGCTCCACCCGGACTCCGTTCAGGCGGAATACCGCCACGCGGACCTTCTGGTCGGCTACGCTCTCCTCGCCATCGGGAGCTTTGCCGACAAGCCGCTGAAAGAGGGGGACTGCGCTCGCGAGCGATTCAACAGCAACGCCCAGGTGGTGCACCTTCGCGCCGGCGATTGAGGAAGCAGCGCCAGGCGCGACGCAAGAAGGCAGAAGACCCCCAATGATTCCCTCCACTATTGCGTATGGGTCACTTCGGTGCGCCAGTAACTCTTCAATCTGGCGATCGAAAGACCCATCGCCTAGCGGATTCGTCACTGCCTTTTCGAAAAGCGTTTGGCGCAGCAATTCCAATAGTCGAGAGCGCCAATGTTCCCTGCGTCGCTGCTTCGCTGACTCGTTCTTTTCCCCGAACGCTCGAAACTGATCGAGCGATTCAAGCAACTCACCAATTCCCTGTCCGGTGGTGGCCACGGTCTTGACGATGGGTGGCCGCCATCCGTCCGGTCGCGTGGCGAGCGAGAGCATGGCTGTCACTTCCTGCTCAACGCGGTCTGCTCCCTGCCGGTCCGACTTGTTGATGGCGAAGACGTCAGCAATTTCCATCACCCCGGCCTTGAAGGTTTGAATGTCATCGCCGAGGCCCGGCACCAGCAGAAGAACCGTCACGTCGGCAAGACGCGCGACCTCCACTTCGTCCTGGCCCACGCCCACGGTTTCAATCAGGATGGTCTCGCAGCCCGCGGCGTCGAGAATCGTCACGGCGTCCTGCGTCGTGGGAGCGAGTCCGCCGAGTTGCCCGCGGGTGGCCATGCTGCGCATGTAGACGCCAGGGTCGTGCGCGAGGCTTTGCATCCGCACGCGATCGCCCAGAATGGCCCCGCCGGAGAACGGACTTGTGGGGTCGACGGCCAGAATTCCCACTCGCGTCCCGCGGCGGCGATGCTCGGCAGCCAGCTTCTCCACCAGCGTGCTCTTGCCTGCACCGGGGGCCCCTGTAATCCCCGCCACCTGTGCCCGGCCGGTTTTCGGAAAAAGCTCCTGAAGCAGCGGAACAGCCGCCGCGTCGCGGTTCTCAACCAATGAAATGGCACTGGCGATGGCGCGACGGTCGCCCGCGAAAACCCTTTCCACGAGGCTGCGGTCAATGTCAGGCATACTGTGCGTGGCCGAACCGGCCTGTAAATCAGAATAACACGGACAAGTCCATGTCATGGCCGCGATTGCGGTTCGTGATAATCTAAAGCGCGGAACAGTTGCATGATGCGGAAACCTCTCATTAGCGGGCTGGCGATTGGCTTAACCCTTGCGCCTCTCTCGGCCAAGGAGCACAAAGCCCCAGCCGCCAGGGTGACCATCCAGATGGGTCAGCCCGGCTGCCAGGTGGATTTGGACGCCATCACTGTAGGCTCAACTGATGTGAAGGGTAATTTGGTTCTCACGGCAGTCGATCCCGGCGATCATTACATCCACGTTCGATGCCCGGGCAAGCCGGAAGCCGCGTACTACATCGCACCCAAGGCGAACGAGGAGGCCAAAATTCTACCTCAGCCCGAACCCACGGCCGCGACCAGCGACGATACCCTGATCACGCAGGCACAGGCCAAGGTGGAACTGAGGCGATTGGTTGAGGAAGCCGTCCAGTTGCGCGCACAAGCGAGATTGGACGAAGCTGTCGCGAAGCTGCACGAGGCCGTTAAACTTGATCCTGAAAACTCCGACCTGCACCGCGAGCTGGGTATCACTTTCCTGCTCGCCAAGGATTGGAAGCCGGCGCGCATCGAGATGATGGAGGCGATCCGCCACGATCAATCCGATGCCGACGCGCACAACGGCCTGGGTTACGCACTCGAAAAACTCGGGGATCTGGACGGTGCCGTGAAGGAGTATCGCACCGCCATGAACTTGGAACCGGATGATGAGGAGTACCGCACGCACTACTACGATACGTTGGTGAAGATTCAGACGCGGCAACAGGCGAAGAAATAACTGGAGCGGCCCTCTGTGAGCGCCAGCGGCGGTGGATAAACCGCCGCTACAAAATCTCAGGACGCCGCGGCCACGCGCGGCGCTACGACCTCGCGCAGCACCTTCATAGCACGCTCGCATCCGGCGCGGTCTACGTCCAGATGGGTCACCATGCGGATCAGTTGCTCATTCGTGGCATTCGCCAGCACGCCCTGCGCGGCGAGGCGCTTGGAAACCTCCTGCGCCGTAAACCCGGTACCCGTGACGTCGAAGAACAGAATATTGCTTTCCACCTTCACAGGGTCAATCCTGATGCCGGGGATTTGCGCCAGTTCACGGGCAATGAAGCGCGCGTTGGCGTGGTCAATGTGCAGGCGCTTTGGATTCTCCTCGAGCGCGATGAGCCCCGCAGCGGCCAACACTCCCGCCTGACGCATTCCGCCGCCCAGCATCTTGCGCACGATGCGTGCTTCTTCAATGAACTCCTTGCTGCCGACCAGCATCGAGCCCACCGGCGCGCCCAATCCCTTTGACAGGCAGAACATCACGGAGTCAAACTTGCGCGTGATCTCCGCCACGGGTTTCCCCACCGCCACGCTGGCGTTGAAGATGCGCGCGCCGTCGAGATGCACGGGTAATCCCGCGGCATGTGCATTGTCCGCGATCTCATTCAGGTTGGCTACGGGATAGACCGAGCCGCCCGCCAGGTTCGATGTGTTCTCTAGCTCGATCAATCCCGTGCGCGCACGATGGTCATTGCGCTTGCGGATATGCGGCGCAATCAGGGCCCAGGTCAGAATGCCGTCTTCGGCGCGGATGGTGCGCGGCACGACTCCGGAGAACGCTGTCATCATGCCCATTTCGTAGTTGTAGATGTGGCAGCGCTCCTCGCAGATCACTTCCTGCCCGTGGTGCGTGTGAACCTTGAGGGCTGTCTGGTTTCCCATGGTGCCGGAGGGAACGTAGAGCGCCGCATCCCGCCCGAAGATCTCGGCAGCTCGTTCCTGAAGACGATTGACGGAGGGATCCTCGCGGTAGACGTCATCGCCCACCTCGGCGTCGTGCATCGCCTTGCGCATGGCCGCGGAAGGCTTGGTGACGGTGTCGCTGCGTAAGTCAACGATGGGTTCAGGCATGGGACCTCTCACTTCACTGCTGTAACGGCGCTCGATGAGCGTCGCTTTCAGTCATGTCGAGATGGAAGGGCGGGGCTTCAGTCCCGCCGTTGAGCACTGGGCTCACTTTCGGGCTTTAGCCCCTGAAGCATCGTTGCTTCAGGGCCTAAAGGCCTTTCGACCGCGTTCTTCATAACGGTGAGGTTGAAGCCCCGCCCTTCAAGGAATTCATATAATCGTGCATGTTAACCCAACGAACCACTACGCCGGCGTGGCAACGAACTCCTGAAAGATCTCGTTCGAGAGCAGGTATGCCTTGGGCGGCAGCCACGCACGCTCGCCTTCGCGGATCAGTAAGCCCTCTCGCGAGAGCTGAGCGAGCTTATCTTCCCACCGTTCAAGGCAACCCGCTCCCCAACGTTCGCGGGCGACGTTCAAATCTACGCCGCACGCCTGCCGCAGGCCGAGAAAGAAAAACTCCTCCACTTGCTCCTCTCCCGATAAAACCTGGCACGAGTCCACGGGCGAAAATCCCGCGTCCAATTGCGCCATGTAGGCCTGAACGTCCACCTGATTCGACCACCGGCGCGTACCGTCAAACGAATGCGCGCCTGCGCCGAGGCCGAGGTAGGGTGCCAGTTGCCAGTACTTAATGTTATGTCGAGACTCAAATCCCGCCAAAGCGAAGTTTGAGATCTCGTACTGCGCGTACCCTTCGCTCCCCAGGAACTCGCGGCCGAATTCATACGCGTCGGCCATAAAGTCGTCGCCCGGAACTGCGCCAGCATGATAGCGATCCCCGCCGCGCACGACTTCCCTTCCCAGCCGGCTCTTCTCATCCGCTTCAAGGAGGTAGAGCGACACGTGCTCAGGCCGCAGTTTGGCCGTCTGCTCCAGTCCACGCCGAAACGACGCATTGGTTTGATAAGGCAGGCCTGCGATCAGGTCGAGGCTGATGTTCTCGAAGCCCGCCTGGCGCGCCTGCCGGACGAGCTCGACGCTGTCCGAGGCAGAATGCAATCGGCCGACGGCGCGAAGCTCGCCATCGTCGAAAGTTTGTGCGCCGATGCTCAGTCGATTAACGCCCATCTCGAGCAGAGCATGAAGCAAGTCAATATCTGCCGAACCGGGAGTTGTTTCAATCGTGAATTCAACTTCGGCGCCCCAGCGCATTCCCTCGCGCAAGGCATGCATGATCCCCAACAGGCGTTCCGCCCCCAGCAATGTTGGAGTGCCCCCACCCATGTAAACAGTATCGACGGGAAGGAGGAGAAGGTCCGCAGGAATCCCTGGCGCTGGGGCAATGCCGGGCCAGGCTGCAATTTCGCGCTCGACTGCTCCAGCATAATCACTGTAAATCGTGTTGCTTTCAACGCGCGAGCTGAAGTTGCAGAAGCTGCATTTAGAGGCGCAAAAGGGGACTTGGATATAGATGCCGAGGGTCGACATTTCGAAGCATGGCAAGCTGTGCCGTCCTCAATCGGGCATCACCTTGATGCGAAGTTCTCGACGGCGCGGGCCGTCAAACTCGCAGAGGAAGATACCCTGCCAGCGGCCCAGCACCAACTGCCCGCCCTCCACGAAGAGCGACTTTGAATTCCCGATCACCGCCGCCTTCAGGTGCGCGTCGCAATTCCCGTCGTTGTGGTGGTAGCTCGCGTCACGCGGCGCCAGCGTCTTGAGGAACTCGTCCAGGTCCTTCTGCAATGCCTGATCGTCGTTTTCATTGATCAGGATCGCCGCCGTGGTATGCGGAACAAAGAGGAAGCAGATTCCGCTTTGCGTCCCGGAATCAGTCACGGCCTTCTGAACCAGTCCAGTGATATCCTTGAAGTGTACTCGCGCTTGAGTCTCAACGTAAGCGATCTGTGACCGGGCGGCCGGTCGAGTCGCGGGAATCGCGCTGCCGGCTCCCACCGATGCCATAGATGTTGCCCCCTCGGGATTCTCTCATCCCGAACATCCAACGGGATTATACCAGACTTAAACGTGGCACGGGCGAGCCCGCGAACTTGAGAATGCGCAACTCCATTATTCAACCCTGGCGGCGATGGCTTCTCTTGAGGGATCTTACTCTCATGTCTAGGCAGAATATGACTAGCGTGAACAGACCCATTCCGGCGGGGTACATCCAGTTGCGGTGATGGCGAGACATAAAGCCAAAGACTGTTGTAAGGACTGCAATTGGCACGAAGAAGAAAAGCCCAATCTTGTAGGTGTGCCTTATCTTCCGCTCAAGTTCAGTCGGCTCCCGCGGAGTAAATGTAAGCACAAAACCCCCTCACGCGCTCAGTCCTACTTGTTGATATCTTCGCACTCTGGAACCTGGTAGGTCAATACTTAAGCGTCTGATGATCTGAGCAGTGCATCTGGATCTGCGCAAGCACGCGGTCCAGCAGTTCATAACCGGCGCGGCCCAGGAAGTACGCGCCGCTCACTCGCCGCTCCTGAAGATCCTTGTGCGGATACAGGAATTGCGAAAGAGCCTGCACGTGGCGCGCCAGCAACTCTGACCGGCCCAGCGCCGCCCGCGTCACCTTACCGCGCAGCCGCTCCATCTGGTAGGTCATCTTCTCCTTGGCATGCTGAAGCGTGTCGAGCAGCGTGGCATCCAGCTTCTCAAAGTCCGTTCGCAACCGGTCGAGGAGATTTCCCAGTTCGCGCTCGCTCTGGTCGAAGCGCTCGGACCAACCCTCAGCGAATCCACTCGCCGCGATGCGCTGGCCCAAGTGCTCCTCGCCCTCCCAAACGTCTTCCACGCTTACCTTGTACTTCTCAAGCAGGCGGTCTGTGCGCGCGTCGATCAGCGTGAAGGCCGAGCGCGGGAAAATCACCGGTTGTGGACGGCCGAACTCGGCGTAAAGCGGCTTCGCCTGCCCGAGGTAAGCCAGTTCGGAGGGGCCCGCCACGTAGGCAACAGTGGGCAGCAGCGAATCCTGAACCAGCGGGCGCAGCAGCACGTTGGGTGAAAAGTCGAGCGGCCGCTCGGCGAGCGTCGATTGAAGCTGCGAAATCGCCACTTCCTCTGTGCCGTCGATCAGGAACCTGCCGTCCCGCTCGTGCAGTGCCCGGCGGTCGCCGTTTTGAGTGAGAAAGACAAGCGTGGAATCCTCACCCACGTGAACCTGAGCATGATAGCCGCGGTCCAAGAGCGCGTGCGAGCTTTCCGTGAGATTGGTGCGAAGCTTTGCGGCCTTCCCGATCGCCTGCTGATACACCCCCGTACTCAATCCGTGTATCGACTC
>JASHSC010000483.1 GCA_030036915.1 Terriglobia bacterium | reverse complement strand
AGATTCTGCTGGATGATGGAGAACGAAGGAAGGCTCTTGAAATACTTGGCGAAGGCAGAATTGGGGTCCAAGCTAGCTTGAAGGCTGAGTCCAAAGCCGTCGGCAATCGGAACGGTCGCCACCTTTGTACTCCCGACAGAATTTGTCTACTGGATTGAGGGGAAGCCAGCGCTCGAACTCTAATCCGCAGAGGAAGTATTGTCAATAGCATCCGGTACCGGGCCAATCTGAAATTTCAGCGGAGGGGCACCCCTTGCGAGTGCCCTGCCGCAGCATGGCCGCGGCAGAGGGCAGGGACAAGCCCCGCCCCTACGGAAATCAAACTGACCGGCGCAATTTGATAATCTCCTTGACTTTCAGATGAGCGTGATGTACCAAAGTGGCAGCCCCTCTCTGTTCTATTCCATTGGCGCGTTGAAACGTTGAGAAGTCAGGAGCCGAGCCGGATACGAGTCATGGCATCGTCAGTAGTGGTGGAATCCCGAGGTCTGAGGGACGGAACCTCACCTGCCGCCACCCTGCGTCGAAGAGGCACGCAGTCGGGTTCACATTGCTAATCGTCGCTGGGCATCGGGGAAACTGCGGAGAAAAATCACCGCTTCGTAGGACCCAAGGAGTTAAGGATGCTCGGATTAGACTTTGCTGGCCGGAAGAACAGTTACGACTACGTCATCGTGGGCTCAGGCTACGGCGGCGCGATATTCGCCGCCCGTCTGGCCACGGCAAAACTCAGTCCCCAACCTTCCATCTGCCTTTTGGAGCGCGGTCGTGAATGGCCCGTGGGTAAATTTCCCGACGACCCCGCCGGGGTATTGGCCGCCCTGCGTGATGCGACGAATCCTCTCGGGCTCTACGAGTTTATAAACTATCAGGATATCTCTGTTATCAAGGGGTCGGGTCTGGGTGGAACGTCACTGGTTAACGCCAACGTGGCCATCATTCCCGACGCAGAGGTGTTCGAGGAAGCCAATTGGCCGCGAACCATCACCCGCGATGTCTTAATGCCTTATTATCTCCGGGCACGGCAAATGCTCGCGGCGGGTCCGCATCCACACGCTATGGATCTGGCCAAAGTCCAGGCCATGGAGCGCCGGGCCGTAGAATTCGGAAACCACGCCTACGCCCTCAACATCAACGTCAATTTCGCCATCGACGGGAAGAACCCTTTTGGAGTCGATCAGAAGCCCTGCACGAATTGCGGCGATTGCATCACCGGCTGTAACGTGGGTGCAAAGAACACTCTCTACATGAACTACCTTCCGATGGCGCGCAATGCGGGAGCAGAAATCTACACGCAGACCCAGGTGGACTGGGTGGAAAAACTGGCGGCCGGAGGCTGGCGGATTCACGGCACTCATTTTGCCGACGGCCTTTCCAGCCAATCGTTCACCCTGGATGCCAAGAACGTGGTGCTCTCCGCTGGCGCCATCAACACGCCGGAGCTTCTCCTTCGCTCGGAAATGCACGGGTTGTCAGTGTCGCCGGTCCTAGGAACAGGCTTTAGCGGCAACGGAGACTTCTTCGGCCTCGCTTACAACGGCAGCTACGTGACGGATGTCCTTGGATACGGCACGAAGCCGCCCGTGCCCGGAGGATCTCTGCCGCCCGGTCCAACGATTGTGAGTGCAATTTCTTACGACGGCAGCGTTCCCATTGAGGATTGTTTCACGGTAGAAGACCTCTCATTCCCGACCGCTTACGTATTGGGCGCGAAGGCGGCCTTCGCGCTCCTGCATGGCGACCCAACATACGCCTGTAACGCCGCCGCTCAGCAGCAGCGCACACTCGCCGACAGTGACCTCTTGCATCCTTACCGCATTGATGGCGCCTTGAATCACACCATGTTCTACCTTGTGATGGCTCACGACGATGCCCGCGGCACGATGGTTTTCGATTCGCACTGGTACGACCCCAACGGAACCATGAAGATTCAGTGGGATGGGGCCGGCCGGGAGATTATCTTTACCCGGATCAACGAGGAGCTTCGCCGGCACGCCCGCGCCTTGCAGGCCAACTTTATTTCCAATCCTCTGTGGGACATTTTCAAAACGCGGCACCTGGTGACGGCTCATCCTTTGGGCGGATGCACAGTGGGAGAAGATTATCTGCACGGTGCCGCGGACGAGTTCGGCCGGGTCTTCGCCGGTGATGGGAGCGTCCACAACGGACTCTTTGTCTGCGACGGCTCCCTGATCGCCTCCGCCCTCAATGTGAATCCCTTGCTCACGATTTCGGCACTCACGGAAAGGGCGGTCGAGCGGAATATTCAGGCTCAGCAAGGATTGGCGTATCCCCAGCCCAACAAGTCGGTCAGTTTGTCCGCAATCGATCCCATCACTGTCTCGACATATAGTGAAGGCCAGTTGGAACCCCTCTTCCGCCGCTGCGCATCTCTGGATATCGACACCCTGGTGAACAAAGGCGGCCCATCCCAGATCGATTCCTCCACGCGGACAATCCGGAACGACCAGTTCTGGAAGGGCTTCTTTCCCAAGGACCACATCCTGAACGTCATGTCCTCGGCGCTCTTTACGGGCTTTAAGAAACAATTTCAGGAAGATGCCGCCGGCCATTACACAGGAGTGACCAGTGACACGGACGATCACATCCGCGCGCGGAACAGCCTCGAAGAAGTCAATCTGACGAAGCCCGCGGGAACGCTGGAAGCGGGGAAATATATTCTGCTCAAATACCTGGACCCACCGTGGCAGGGATTTTACGACATTTTCAAGATCATTAACGAGGACTTGCTGATCGGCCGTGTCTATTTGGGCGAATACCCGAATGGGATTCGGCAGTTCACATTTCCGATGACACGGAAGTACAGCTTCGACCAAATGACGGTGAACGACCATGCCGCGCTGTACGCGGCAGGCACCGTGCCTACGGCGCAGCAGTTGAATGGCGTCTGGCGGATGGACGTCATCTCGAATGCGAATCACGCCAATGGCATTGCGTATCTGGAATTTGACCTGAAGCCGGACGACCGCTTGGAATCCCGCTACCGCCTGATGGGTTTAATGGAGGGATTGGTCATGCCCAGCTTCCTCCAGGACCATTTTCAGCTAAACGACTTCACACCTTTCCACGACGAAATCCGCATGGTGACCGCCAATTTTCTGGTCGGCAAATACGTTACGGGACTTCCGCCTTCGCTGGCCTCGCTCACCGATGATCTCTCCTTGGGAATTTTTCACTCGGACAGTAGCGGAGAGTTCGGTTTCTATTACATGCTGACCAAGACCGACCAGAAAGCCCTTCCCACGAATACTCTGCTCAGCCCGTTCCTCGACGTCTATCTGCCGGATGGGCTGAGCCTGACGTTCGACGAGGAGATGGTGGGCTGGTACTTTGAGGGAGGCACGACTCTCGCTCCCGGCCGGACTGGAGATCTGACCATTGCGGATCGAATCCCTCCCAGCGGAACTCCGGTGGGTGGTGTGGATTGCAAGTTTGACCTGCATATGACCGCCCGCGACATCAACGAGTTCATCGATGCCCCCGAACACGAGGCGGATCTGGAAGGCACGATTACTTTTGGCAAATTCCAGGGCGCCACCCAGGTGACCTATCCAATCGACTCACAAAACAGCCGGTTCAATTATCTTGAGGTCAACCCCGCCACGGGGCAGGCTGAGATCCGCTATCACCTCGTCTTCGCCACTCCGGACGGCCGTGGGTACTACCTTGATGGCGTGAAGTATATGCAAAAGGAAAGCGGAGGTGGTCTGCGTGGAATACAGGAACTGCTGTGGGATTACACCACACTTTACTGCCACATCTTTGAGACCAAACCCGGCCAGGCGGATCAGCAGGTGGGCGTGGGGTATCTGAAGTTCATGACCTTTGAGAACCTTGCTGCAGTGGGCAGTCTTGTCAGCTTCCTGGCCTCCTTCGAAGTGACGGGTACCAAGGATCCGGTGCTTCAGATTCAGGCGCGCATGCGCTTTCTGGCGTTTACTGCGCAATTCGTCCAATTGGAGTACGACCCGCTGGCGCCCGACATCGGCAGCTTCGGGGAAGACGTTCAGTTGGAGGTGCTGCGCGGCGCGGATACGCCCGATTACTTTAGCACTCAGCACGGCGCCGACTTGCAACTGATTCTTCGCAATACGAACACGCAACCCCTCGCCTCGCTGCTCAACACCGATCAGGTGACGTTCGATTTTGAAAAGAAGCGCGTCTTTCGCGATTCGTTCTGGAAGGGATCGTTTGCCGAAGACACGCTGCTCGGCTGGGAGGAGCGCATTCGCAACAGCGTGATTGGTGACAAAGGCGTTCCCGCCGGGCAAATCTTTGCCGGCGGCAGTTTTTGGAAGCGGTTTGACAAAGTCCAGAACGGCCTCGTAAGCGGCTACGTGGTGAATTATGAATTGCATGAACTGCCGGGCTTGCCGCAGGTGCGCGAAGTGGCATACCCTGATGACAATCGTCGCTATTTCAAAAAAGGAGATGACGTCCTGCTGCTCAATTACCTCAACGATCCTTACAAGCAGGTCTACGACGCCATCAAGGTGATTGACGCACAAAACGCCATTGGCGTGATGCACTTGGGGGATTTCCCCAATGGGATTGAATTCGCGACGTTTGTCATGGCTCGCAACAATTACCCGTTTGAAAAGATGTCGGTGGAAGATCATCAAATGTTATTTAAGGACCCGCGCACCAAGGTTCCCACTTCGGCCCAACTCGTCGGGCAGTGGTCCGGAAACCTGATCTTCGTTGAGCATCCGAACAGCACAATTCTGAATCAATTCAATCCCGTCGTCTTTCAATTGATATTTGCCGCGCAGGGAACGCAGTTGCAGGCGCGCTATAAATTCGGTTTGATCAGCACCGGCACGCAAGTGGAGATGACGCCGGAGTACGTCCGCCTGAGCGATTTTACGGCGTTTCAGGGCGAGATTCGGATGATCGATAACGACACGTTGATCGGCAAGTGGGTGGCATCAGATCTGCTGTCTACGCTGGCCGATCCCTTACGCAATTGTGTGGAACCGGGGCCGAATCAGTTGACGTTCTATTACATCCTTGCGCGGGTGAAAGCGGCTTAAACGCATTTCTCACAGAATACACGGAGAACACCTTCCTTCTCCGGGCCCGCTGTCGAGCCTTTGTGAATTCTGTGGTGAGAGCACTTAAGCCTGAATTGGCGCTACGCCACTTTAAACGGAGGAATAAGTGCCATGGCAGAACTCACCGTAACAAATTGGTTTGGAAACATTGTCTCGCACCCGCAGGTGGTGGTGGAGGCGAGTTCGACTGAACAAATTATTGCCATCCTAAAGGATCCCGTAAAGTATCCGTCGCCGGTGCGGGCGGTGGGATCCAACCATTCCACTGCGCCCTGCGGAGTCGCCGACGGCGGAACTCTGATCAAAATGCTGGGGATGGACAAAATTGTCAGCATCACGGACCAATCCGTGACGGCACAGGCGGGGGCGATTTACTACGATATTGCCCACCAACTGGAGACGCACGGCTTGCAGTTTTATGTCAATACGGAGATCGGCAGCCTCTCCGTGGGCAGCGCGGCGTGCGCGGGAACCAAAGACGGATCTTTCTACGGGGAATACGGCCAAGTGGGCTCGTACATTACGGAAGTGGAGATGATTCTCCCCTCGGGTGACATTCTGGAAGTGGATGAGAGCCAACCCGAATTGCTCCAAATGGTCCGCTCCTCCTACGGCATGTTCGGCATTGTGACTGCGGCCACCTTCCGCGTGCGTCCCATCATTCCCATGGCCGTACATCACGAGACGTTTCACATCGCCGATTTCTGCCAGAAGTTACCCCAGCTCTGGGCTCGCAACGAGTCCATGATGTACTACATCTTTCCCTTCGACGATCTGATTACCGTGGA
>JASHSC010000482.1 GCA_030036915.1 Terriglobia bacterium | reverse complement strand
TAGGCTACACAGATAACCGTAACACTAATCGCGCAACCGATGCAAATGCATATCCCTGAACAGCAGGTCGAACCCAAGATGCGAAAACCGCGCCTGCTGTGGTAGGATCAATGTCCGCTCAGGTGCTTCGGTCTAGGTTCAGCGCGCAGAGGTACAAGTCTGACCACCCATCTCATAGCTAGGCACCCCATCAGAAGTTCGGATGGAGCGCTCTGAGTAGATTCGGACGCATTAGTATGCAATCGGCAGATAGATCGTTGGCGGCGTCACGACGAAATAACCCGCAGCCGTGCGGCTTCTTCAATGATCCCTCGCGCGAGTGCACCTGCACGCCGCCCATGATTCAGCGTTATGTGTCGAAAATCTCGGGACCGCTGCTTGACCGTATCGACATCCACATTGATATGCCCGCCGTGCGCTTTCAGGAATTACGGCAGGATGCCGGCGGTGAGTCTTCCGACGACATTCGAGCTCGCGTCATCAAAGCGCGCGAGCGGCAGCTTGAACGCTTCCAGGGTGAGAAGATTTACTGCAACTCCCAAATGAGCTCGCGGCAGATTCGCAGGTACTGCAACATCTCACCCGACTGCGAGCGCATGCTGGAGAGCGCCATGAACCGCCTGGGTCTTTCCGCCCGCGCTCACGACCGCATCCTGAAGGTCGCGCGCACCATCGCCGACCTCAACGGGTACGAGAATGTCAGCAACGAACACTTATCTGAAGCGATTCAATATCGGTCGCTGGACCGGAGTTATTGGACGTAGTACGGAACTTATATTTAGACTAAGGGGAAATACCAAACGATGTCTGAGCACCTGGTAGTCTTCACCGAACGAGTCGAAGGGCCGGTTTGCGGCCTTGAGGAAGATTTGATCCGCAAGAACGGCGGAGAAGTGCGCTACGGCCGTGCGCAAAGTGAAGCCGAGAGAATTCGCATGGCGGAGGATGCCGAAGTGATCGTGATGGGTTCGACGCCGCTCACGCGTACATTCTTTGCCGACGTGCCGCGGATGAAGGGAGTAGTGCGGCTGGGAATCGGCGTTGACAATCTTGACCTGGTCGCCGCCACGGATTTTGGAATCGTGATCGGCAACGTTCCGGACTTCTGCTCGGAGGAAGTTGCAGAGCACACGCTGGGGCTGATCTTCGCGGTGACGCGCAAGATTGCGCTTGCGGACCGCAAATCGCGCGCGGGCCAATGGGTTCCGGGCATGGACGCGCTGATGCGCCCCATGAAGCGACTGAGCGGCCAGACGCTTGGAATCATCGGTCTCGGAAAAAATGGCAGGACGCTGGCGCGCAAGGCTCAGGGCCTGGGATTGAACGTAATCGGTTTTGATCCTTACCTGAGTGAGGAGGCGGCGCGCGCCATGGGGGTTACTTTGACGAGCCTGCATGAGTTACTGCCCCAGGCGGACATCATCTCACTGAACGTACCGGTGACGGCGGAGACGCGCGACCTGGTCAATTCCCGAACGCTGGCGCTGGTGAAGCCGGGAGCGATCCTCATCAACACCGCGCGCGGCCCCCTGGTGGACGAAACCGCTCTGGCCGCCGCGCTCGCTTCCGGCCGGCTGTCCGGCGCGGGGCTCGACGTGCTGCAAAACGAACCGCTGCGCCTGCCGCATCCCCTTGCGGAATTTGAAAACGTGGTGTTCACCTGCCACTACGCTTCGCTCAGCGAATCGTCCTACGCGAGCATGCGCCGCCAGGTTTCTGACCAAATTGTGCAGATTATACGCGGCGAGTTTCCGAAAAACTTCGTGAATCCGCAAGTGAAGGATTTGCCCCAGTGCCGCCTGAAGAAAAATGAATCGTAGGGGTAGGCCTCGTGCCTGCCCTTTAGAGGGCGACCACAAGGGTCGCCCCTACGAATCATTCATACCGCAGCGCCACCATCGGGTCCAGACGGCTGGCGCGCAGGGCGGGCAGATAACCGGCAAGGCAGGCGATGAGGGCCAGCGCGCCGGTGGCCAGCGCCAGAGTGGCGGGGTCGTGCGCGGAAAGACCATCGAGCTGCGTCGCCACCATACGCATCAGCGCGATGGCCACGGGCACGCCCACGCCAACTCCGATCACCACCAACAGCAGCACATCGTTCATTACCATGCGGACGACTTTTGAGGGCTCGGCTCCCAGTGCCATGCGGATTCCGATTTCGCGCTTGCGCATCGCCACGGAATACGCCATCACGCCGTAAAGCCCAATCGCGGCGAGCAGTGTGGCGAGAAATCCAAAAACGGTTGAAAGGCTCGCGATCATGCGCTCGGTCGAAAGCGAGTTGCTGAGCTGCGTTTCCGTTGTTCGCACGGCGTAAATGGGCAATCCGGCGTCGAGCGCGTGCACTTTGGTCCGAACCTCCGACATCACTTGGTCGGGGTCGTAGGCGGTGCGGACGTAAACGGTCATGTCACTAAGGAAGTGGGCGCCCAGGTAGGGAATGTAAGCCTGCGGCGGAATTTCATCGCGCAGATTTGTGTACTTGATGTCCTTCACCACGCCGATGATTTCCATGTCCGTGCGCGTGCCGGGGTCGCTCCCGAAGCCGAGATGCCGGCCGATGGGGTTCTGGCCCGGGAAATATTTGCGCGCGAATTTCTCGTTGATCATGACGGCGGCAGGTGTCCACTCATCGGGGTGCGGGCCGTGTTTGACCTCGCGGTTATCGTCGGGTGTGAAGTCGCGCCCCAGCACGATAGGCACCCCAAGCGTGGCGAAGTAATTCGGACTGATCATATTCATGTAGGGTTCGGCCCGGTCATCGGGGTTGGCGGGGTTGTAACCCTCCACGGTCATGCTGCTGTCCCACTCGTTGTCCTCCAGAATCCGGACGCCAGCCAAGCCCACTGATTGCACGCCCCGAATCGTTCGCAGGGTGTCCGTCAACTGCTGATAAAAGATTTTCATGCGCTCCGTGCTGTAGCCGCTGAGCGATGGGTCGATGGTGAACCCAATCAGGCGCTCCACGGGAAATCCCGGACCGAGATTGCTCAGGTTCTTCAGGGTGCGGAGGAAGAGGCCCGCGCCGATCAGGAGCAAGAGCGAGAGTGACACCTGCGCTACCACCAACGATTTGCGCAGCCCGCCGTGCCCTCCGCCAAGCACCGCTCCGGCCTGATCCTTCAGGGTGCGGGAAATGTCGGGCCGCGTGGTGCGCAGGGCAGGCACAAGGCCGAATGCGATCCCCGTGATGACTGTTACCAACAGCGTGAAGAGGAGAATGCGCAGATCGGGCGCGGCGGAGATGCTGAGACCGCTGGAATCTGCAGGGAGATAAATCGCCATCAGAGCCTTATCCGCGCCGCAGGCGAGCGCCAGGCCGGCGAGCCCCCCGAGTGACGAAAGGAGCAGCGTTTCGACCAGTAGCTGCCGGATGATTTTGCCGCGGCTCGCGCCCACCGCCAGGCGCACAGCGATTTCCTTTTGCCGCCCGCTTGCGCGCGCCAGCAGCAAATTGGCCAGATTGGCGCAGGCGATCAGCAAGACCATGCCGGTAATTGCCATCAGCACCCAGAGTGGCGTGGAAAGCTCGCGCCGGAAATATGACCGCCCCTGCGAGCCCGGCAGAAGGTCGATGTAGCACTTCAGAAACTGCTCGCGGTCGTAGGCGGAGGCATGCGCAAACGCTGCCTGCTTAACCTCGTCTTCCAGCATCGCGTGCATGAAGGGTTGCAGCGACGCCTTCGCCTGTTTCATGCTCACGCCCGGCTTCAGGCGGCCAAAAGCGTTCACCCAGCGCGAACGCCGGTCCGTCAGCATGCCCTGCGGAACTATCAGAACTTCCTTCTGCATCATGACGGGAATGAAAAGTTCGGGCGAATACCCCAGCTCCACACCATCAAAACCCGCCTGCGCCACGCCGATCACCATCATGTCGTGCTGATTGACGGTAAGGTTTTTTCCCAAAATTGCAGGGTCGCCGCCAAATCGCTGCTTCCAGAAGTTGTAGCTCAAC
>JASHSC010000481.1 GCA_030036915.1 Terriglobia bacterium | reverse complement strand
CGGGAGACCATCTGGAGGTGACCGCCCTCATCCGCTTGCCCGGCGGCGCCACGCAGACGGAAAAAATTCCCGTCAACGTCCCTGAAAGCGTGACGGACAAAATGCTGTCGTTGGTGGTGGGCGGCGGGTCGAGCATCAACGCCATGGAATTACGCTTCTCCGGACTGGGCGGCACGCCTCGCGACGCGCAGCATTTGGTGCGCGCCTTGAACCGGATGCGCCGCAACAATCGAATCTATGCGCTGCTGATGGCGCCCCAGCGGTCATTCGTGATGGCGGGGGATGAGTATCCATCTCCCCCGCCTTCCCTTTTGCAGACTTTTATGGCGGATCCGGCCGCTGCATCCGGCGTGGTGTTCAGCGGCACCTCTGTAGTGGGTGATTTTGAAACCCAGCCCACGCCCTATGCGATTCACGGGCAGAAGACGCTGATGCTGAAGGTAACCGGTTCAATGAATTAGCCCGGTGTACTGTGAAATGTGTACAGTGGACAGCAAGGAAATATAGACGAGCTCTGCTCGCAACGCACTGATTTTTTCTGTTCACTATCCATTGTCTACTGTGCACTGCATTTTGAGGTGTGAATGAAATTCGGTCGAGTGATTCGTATTCTGCTTCTCATTTTTGCGATTGTGCTGCCGGCGCGCGGCGTGGAGACTACCTTCTGGCAGGTGGGATCGTTCGATGAGTTCCTGCAAGGAACGCTAACAGGTGTCTCCCTAAGCAAAGAAGGCGACTTGACGCTGGCGCCCGAGGCGCGGACCGTTTTCAGCCCGGAGGAAGCACTCGCCCTTTCGCTGGCGCGCGATTCCCACGGCAACATCTTTGTGGGAACAGGGCATCAGGGCAAGGTTTTCCGGGTCACACCCGACGGGAAGTCTTCCCTGCTGTTCACGGCCAAAGAGCCGGATATTTTCACGCTGGCAGTGGAGCCGACGGGCGACATTTTCGTGGGCACTTCCCCCGAAGGCAAGGTTTATCGAGTCACCTCAGACGGGAAATCCAGCGTTTTCTTCGATCCCAAGGCAAAATACATCTGGGCGCTGCAGTTCGATTCGGAAGGCCGGCTATACGTCGCCACGGGCGACAAAGGGCAAATCTATCGCGTGGACGCCTCCGGCAAAGGGGATCTGTTCTTTGACAGCAAGCAAACGCACGTCATGTGCTTGGCGCTCGATCCTAAAGGGAATCTGCTGGCGGGCAGTGTGCCGAATGGATTGATTTACCGCATCTCGCCGGATGGGAAAGCCTTCGTAATTTATCAGGCCTCCCTGCCGGAAATTCATGATCTGGCCGTGGACTCGCAGGGAAACATCTTCGCCGCCGCGATGGGAGGTGCGGGAAGCAAGGGGTCGCCGGAATTGCTCATGGCTCCCAGCGCGGGCGGGCCAGGGGGCGGGGTGACTACGGTAACCGTTACCGCCTCAGCGGACCTGGACTCAACGGCAAAGGGGCAAACTCCGCCGGGCGAAACCCGGCCAGCCAGCTTCAACCGCCCCACGCCGCAGACGCCGGCGCTTTTCCCTACTCAACTAGGAGGCGGGCACGGCGCCTTGATCGAAATCCATCCCGATTCGACTGCCGAGACGGCGTGGAGCTCAAACAGTGAGAGCATCTTCGGGCTGGCAGTTCGCAGTGATCATGTGCTTTTTACCACGGACGTCAACGGTCGCATCTTCGACCTGTACGACGAGCCTGGCAGCGAGAAATTGACCCTTCTCACGGAAACGCATGAATCCATCACCACGCGACTGCTACGCGGCGGATCCGATTTCTACGCCGCCACCGGGAACGTAGCCAAGCTTTTCCGCATAGAATCCTCCCCCGCGCGTGAGGGGACCTTTGAATCGCCCGTGAAGGATACAAAGTTCATCTCGCGATGGGGAGTTCTGGCGTGGCGGGGGGACGTTCCGGCGGGCTGCACATTGAAGTTTTTTACACGCTCAGGGAACTCGGAGCGTCCCGACAACACCTGGAGTGACTGGGCAGGCCCTTTGACCAACCCCAACGGCGAGCAAGTAACCAATCCTCCCGCTCGCTACCTGCAGTGGAAAGCGGTGCTTCACACCTCAGGGAATGAATCCCCCACGCTGGATGAAGTGACGGTTGCTTATTTGAACCAGAATCTGCCCCCTCAAATCCACTCGCTGAATGTGAGTACATCCGGTGAGCGGACGGGGGCGGGAGGCATGGGAAGCTCGTCGGGCCTTTCCATAGTTAGCGGGCTGTCGGCAAGCTCCTCATCCACACTGAGTTTCGGCGTGTCACCAACCACAAGTACCCCCACCAAGACACCCATAACCCTGACTTGGCAAGCCGACGACCCGAACGGAGACCAACTGATTTATTCCCTTTACTTGAAGGGAACGGATGAGAGGGAATGGCACCTCCTCAAGGATAAGATTCACCAATCCTCCTATACACTTGACCCTACGGCACTTGCAGATGGAAAATATATCGCCCGGCTGGTGGCCTCCGATGAGGAATCGAACCCTCCCTCCACGGCCCGAAAGTCCGAGTTGCTCAGCGCCCCCTTTTGGGTCGACAATACTCCTCCGGACGTTGAAGTGGCCAAACAGTCCTTCACGGGGGATTCGGCGATAATCCAATTCACCGCCGAAGATAGTACTTCGCCGTTGCGGAGTGCGGAGACCTCCCTGGACGGGCATGAATGGCACGATATTTTGTCGGATGACGGAATCGTGGACTCGCGGAAAGAGACCTTTTCGCTGACATTCAACTCCTTGGCGCCGGGAGAGCACATTGTGGCTCTGCGTGCTTACGACACCTCCGGGAACGTCGGCGTGGGAAAGGCCGTCATCGAAATTCCCGGGGGGAAGTAATCCCCAGGGCCGCCAGAAGCCACCCTGGGGCTACCTCCAGGCAGGCAACCGGGAATACAACTCGAAAATCTTGCTCCGCATCTCATGTGGTGAGTTGAGTTGAGGTGCGGCCGGTAGTGGAACTTCTTGAGCACAAACAAGACACCGGCACCGAAGGCTGCTTCTGAAGCTCAGATCATCGCGCGCGCACAACGCGGCGAGGAAGAAGCGTTCGCCGCGCTTTTTGAGGCGCACAAACGGCGCGTCTATTCCTTGTGCCTGCGCATGACCGGCAACACTGCGGAAGCGGAAGATTTGACGCAGGAGGCGTTTCTCCAGCTCTTCCGCAAGATTGCCACGTTTCGCGGTGAGTCAGCCTTCTCGACGTGGCTTCACCGCTTGGCGGTGAATGTGGTCCTGATGCACCTACGCAAGAAGGGACTGCAACAGGTTTCGCTGGACGAGATGGATACCTCGCAAGACGAGCCGATCAAGCGGGATTACGGCAGCGATGACCGGCGGCTGACGGGTTCGGTGGACCGCATCGGATTGGAGAACGCCATCAAGGATTTGCCGCCGGGTTACCGCGCGGTCTTTGTGCTGCACGACGTGGAAGGCTACGAGCAC
>JASHSC010000480.1 GCA_030036915.1 Terriglobia bacterium | reverse complement strand
AGGTCCAGGTGCTCGTTCACCTGGCACGCGGCATACAAGCCGGCCCCCGTATAATCGAGATAAACATGTCCAAGCCTGTCCAGGCGTGAATACTCCGTGGCGCGCAGGGCATCGAGCTTCGCCGTGCTCTCATAGGCGGGCCACGTCGCCATGAAGCTCTGCTCCGCTTCGAGTTCCTTCTGTGTGCTTTGCATGTTGCCGAGACGCATCCCAGGAAGCACCGTGGTCCCTTAAAGCCTTCAAATACAGTTTACCGTCGATAGTTGACGGTTGTCAGTGGACAATTTGCAGCGACCGGTTGCCTTCTTGTGATTTATAAGTTACAATGAATTATGTGATTGAGATTCGCCACTACGTCAGCCGCGCAGGCAAAGACATTTTCGATGATTGGCTGACGGAGCTGACAGATCGACGCGCTCAGGCGAAAATCGCCACCCGCATTAACCGGCTTGCGGCGGGAAATTTCGGCGATTGCAAACCGCTACGCCAGGGTGTCTGTGAGTTGCGAATCGATTGGGGACCCGGCTATCGGGTTTATTACGCGATGATTGGGAGAGTCTGCGTATTGCTGCTCTGCGGCGGTGACAAGCGGAGACAATCAACGGATATCGACCGGGCAATAGAGTACCTCGATGACTACCAAGAGAGGACGGAGCACCCATGAAACAAAAGGCCAGCATTTCCCACAATGAGGCGATGGTGCGAAGGCTTCGCCGGGACCCGGGATTTGTCGCCGAATACCTCAAGGCGGCGCTTGAGGATGAGGACGAGCCCCAGGTTCTGCTGATTGCCTTGCGCCACCTTGCCCAGGCGCAGGGGATTGCCAAGGTTGCCAAAGCCGCCGGGGTCGAGCGCGAGAGTCTTTACCGCGCATTGTCGGAGCACGGCAACCCCCGCCTGTCCACTCTGTTTGCTGTCACCAAGGCCATTGGGGTGCGGCTTACTGTCCGCGCCGTGTGATGATGAGGTAGGGTGCCCGAATTTGTTCCTACCCTGACTCTCGTCAGCTTCCCGGACCCCAGAGATGCTCGGGCGGTCTCAGGGGTTCCCCGATGAGCGGGGAAACGTAGTTCCGAAAATCTTCTGTAATCCGTGCCTGTTGAGGAACATAACGCCTGGGCATTACCCTCTCGCGCTCGCTCACCTTGGCCAGCGGAACCAATTCCAATTTAACAGTGTAGCGACGCGTGGATTTTCGTCGCAAGGCCACCATAGCATCGGTCTCTCCCGCCAAGGCCGACTTCACAGCGAAGCGGCCGATTTCTTCCGCCTCTTGAGCGTCCGTCGAAGACCGGCAGAGACCAAATGCCCGGCAGAGGATGCCGGGTTTTTCGCTTCGCACGCGCACTTTGAGCTGCGCCGAGACCAGGTTGGCCAATTCCGCAGCCACTCCTCCCACGAGGGGCCGCCCTTTGGCGTCCAGATTGCTTCCGTGTGAGGCGAAAATCATGTTGCCGGTCTCGTCGCGAACCCCTTCCGCCACCACCCCCACGGCCCATCCGCGCTTCTGGAGGATTCGATCCACGCGCTCCACAAATTCCCGTGTGCTGAAAGCATGCTCGGGGACATAAATGAAGTGCGGCGGATCCTCATCGTGCCGGCGAGCCAAGATTGACGCGGCGGCGAGCCATCCCACGTTGCGGCCCATCACCTCGACGATCGAGACAAGGGAGGGAAGCGCGCGCTGGTCAAGGCCGATCTCGCGCACTGCCGTCGCCACAAATCGCGCCGCGCTGCCGAATCCGGGCGCGTGGTCGGTTTCGTACAAATCATTGTCGATGGTTTTGGGAATGCCGATAGTGTTGAGCGCGTAGCCCTGCGCCCCCGCGGCACGGGAGATTCGCAAAGCCGTGCCCATGGAGCCGTTCCCGCCCACGTAAAAGAAGTGCCGAATCTCCCGATGGCGGAAAAATTCAAGAATGCGCTCGATGTGCGCGTCGGTTACTTCGCCCCGGAAACTGCCGATCATGGAGCCGGGTTGATCCGCCAGGCGCGCGATGCGGGGAAGGGGGACTCTCAGCAGATCGAGGACGTCTCCCCGGAACAGTCCCGCAAATCCTCCTTGCGCCGCCCAAAGCTGCCGGAATCGCGCGTGGCCTTCCTTCACCGTCCCAAGCAGGCTGGCATTCAGGACGGACGTAGGGCCACCTCCATGCGCGATAAAAGCGTTGGCTTTGAACAAGTCTAGTCTCCTCTAAGCTTTAACACCCTCTAGGGAGGCTTTGTGGCACTTCGTGGCAGGGTTGTGAGATCGTCCCTCTTGAACCGCTTGAGTAGCCGCAGCCGCAATTCGACTCCACGCGAAGTTTCGCGCGGCGCGAGGAAATTCTGCATCACGGTGAGCAAAACTTGTCGCAGGGCCGTTGCTCGCTGTGGACCTCGTGCCGCTTGCCGCTCTTTAATTATGCGCTTAGGTAGAGCTTGGTCATCACGAATTCCCGATGTCCCAAAGCTTCGGCGTCGGTCAGCCGGCCATTGCACGTGCGAACCATCATGCTCAAGAGCTTTTCGCCGCCTTGGTCAAGCGACATGTCACCCGTCAACATCCCCGAGACATCCACATCGATATGCTCGCGCATCGTCCGGCAAGTCAGGGGATTTGCCGAGATTTTGATCACCGGCTCGATGGGGTTGCCGACAATATTTCCCTGTCCGGTCGGAAACAGGTGGAGCGCCGCCCCCGACGCCGCCCACAGAGTCACCGCTTCGGCAGCCGCGGATGATGTGTCCATGAACCAAAGGCCTTTGCCCTTCGGCGCCTCCGCCGGCCCCAGAACGCCCACAAATTTGCAGCGCCCGATTTTTTGAATGTTGCCCATCGCCTTCTCCTCAATCGTGGTCAGGCCGCCGCGAATGTTTCCCTTGGTGGGTTGCGATTCGGAAAGGTCGCTGGTTTTGCACTGGTTGATGAAATCGTTGTAGTTGTTCCACGATTTCATGAACGCTTCCGCCACCTCCGGCGTGGCTGCGCGCTTCTTGACGATTTGCTCAGCGCCGGTCAGTTCGGAGGTTTCACCGAACGAGGTCGTGCCGCCCGCATCTACCAGCCAATCGAACACTCGTCCCACCGTCGGACAGGAGGCGAGCCCCGTTGTGGTGTCCGACTCGCCGCACTTCGTCGAAACGTAAACCTCGTCGAGCGAGCACTCCTCACGCGTGGCCTCGGAGGCGTCCTGAACAAATTCCATCGCCTTGCGCGATGCCTCCTCGATGATTTTCAAATCACCGCTTCGCTCGATCGAAAAACCTGCCACCGGCTTGCCCGTAGCGGCGATGCCGTCCACGATGCGGCTTGTCCATCCCGGTTCAATGCCGATGACCACTGCGGCCGCCACATTCGGATTGGCACCCGTACCGATCATGGTGCGAAAGAAGAGTTCCAGATCTTCACCGAACTGCAACCGCCCATAGGCATGCGGCAAAGCAAGGGTGCCCTGGATTACTTTCCCCACTGCTTCGCAGGCGGCGTTGGAAATATCGTCAACGGGAAGAATCACCACGTGATTGCGGATTCCAACCTGTCCATTTTTTCTGCGGTAACCTTGAATTTTGGGAATTTTTGCCATGCTTATCACCTTAGATTATTGAAGTGTGCAGGAGTCTTAGGATGCGCGGTCCGCTTACCCGCAGTTATTTACCCATCCGTTCATCCCACCGGGTTGCCAGGGAAGCGCCAACCTCTAAGCGGGGGAGCTTCGCGAAGACCGGATTCCCTTCGGCCAATTGGCAATTGGAACATCTTATCAGAATGTCAAGCCTCCGACCAATTTTAATATCTTATATATTATTCACCGGTTGTAAGCCCGACAAAATGCTCGATTCCCCCGAATAGCTTCAGGCCAGTGTGGCCCGGCGCTTCAGGAGCGACTGGGCTGAAATTGGAGTCCACCAAGGGTCCTGTGGATATGCTCGTCATCGACTACATCGAGATGCCTTCTGAGGATTGACCCGAGGCAGGATCGAGTTTTCCCACAATGAACCAATAAGCGAATGCGCCCGCGGCCAGAACCCCAGCGGCCAAGGCGAAGCCCGGCAAGTACGAGCCGGTCTTGGCGATCAGGAATCCCGTGGCGATGGGCGCCAGGATGCCGGCGATGTT
>JASHSC010000479.1 GCA_030036915.1 Terriglobia bacterium | reverse complement strand
GATGCGATAGAAGCGCGACTGCTCGGCTTCCGGAGAATGTTTCAGCAGCTTCGAACACATCATGGGGGTGAGGGTCAAGGACACGACAGCGGAAACCAGGATGGTGACCGCCAGGGTTACGGCGAATTCCCGGAATAGCCGTCCCACGATGTCACCCATGAACAGGAGGGGGATGAGCACCGCAATCAGGGAAAATGTCAGTGAAACGATGGTGAAGCCAATCTGGGCGGACCCTTTCAGCGCCGCCTGGAGTGGCGACTCGCCCTCCTCTATGTAACGGCTGATGTTTTCGATCATCACGATGGCATCATCCACCACAAAACCCGTGGAGATAGTCAGAGCCATCAAGCTCAAGTTGTTCAGGCTGTAACCCAGCATGTACATCACTCCGAAAGTCCCTACCAGCGAAAGAGGCACGGCGATGCTGGGAATGACCGTAGCCGCCAGGTTGCGCAGGAAGAGAAATATCACCATCACCACCAGCGCAACGGTGAGCATCAATTCGAACTCCACGTCATGAACCGAAGCGCGAATCGTGGTGGTGCGGTCGGTGAGGACGGTCACCTTGACGGAAGTAGGCAGCGACTTCATGAGCTGGTCGAGCAGGACCTTGATGCGGTCCACCACCGCAATGACGTTGGCGCCCGGCTGGCGCTGGATGTTGACGATTACGGCCGGGTTCTCATTCATCCAGGCTGCCTGGTTGACATTCTCAACGCCATCCTCCACCTTGGCCACATCGGTTAAATTCACGGGGGACCCATTGCGGTAGGCCACGATGAGCGGACGGTAATCCTCGCTGGAAACCAACTGGTCGTTCGCGCCGATTTGGTAGGATTGGTGCGGGCCGTCAAAGCTTCCCTTCGCCTGGTCCACATTGGCAGACACGATGGCGTTGCGCAAATCCTCCAGGTTGAGGCCATAAGAGGCCATGAGCGTGGGGTTGGCCAGAATCCGCACGGCAGGCTTCTGTCCCCCGCTGATGCTCACCAGTCCGACTCCAGGCAATTGCGAAATCTTGGGCGCCAGGCGGGTGTCTGTGAGGTCTTCAACCTTCGGCAAGGGCAGAGTATCGGAGCTGAGCGCCAGCGTCAGCACTGGGGCGTCGGCCGGATTGCTCTTGCTGTAAATGGGCGGGGTGGGAAGGTCAGGCGGAAGGTAAGTCCCGGCGGCATTGATGGACTCCTGCACCTCCTGTTCGGCGACGTCGATGTTCAGGCTCAGGTTGAACTGAAGGGTGATGATGGAGCTGCCGCTCGAACTCGTCGAGGTCATCTGCTGGAGTCCCGGAACCTGTCCGAACTGGCGCTCCAACGGAGCCGTAACCGAGGAAGCCATAACATCCGGACTGGCACCAGGATAGAAAGTAATGACCTGAATGGTGGGATAGTCCACCTCCGGCAGCGCGGACACCGGCAATTGTTCGAACGCAACAGCGCCCGCCAGCAGAATGGCAACCATCAAGAGCGAGGTCGCGATCGGCCGAAGGATAAAGATGCGGGATGGACTCATTCAACCCTCAATTTCCAAATGCCGCGACTGGCTGCCGCTAATTCCCTGACGAACGGCTGGCAGATAAAAAACCCAAAAACCAAAGCGCAAAAGTCAAATTGCGGGCAACCCCGGTCCTTTGACTTTTGCGCTTCGCTCTCTCAGCCTTCACTCTTCATCAACCGCGCTTCTTCAACCGAGGGTCGGGGGCCGTCCGCCTATTTGCTCGCTTTCGTCGGGGCCATTTGCACACGGACCTTGCTGCCTTCTTGCAGCCGATCGACTCCGGTCATCACCACCACGTCCCCCGGATTGATTCCCGACGTTACTTCCGTCTCGTCACCCTCCGAAATGCCCACGGTAATGGTTTTTACGGTTACGGCTCCATCCAGGGGCTTCTCGCTGCTCTCTGCAGAAGTGGATGTTGCCTGGCCGGCATGTGCCGGTGCGGGGGGGGTTTTCGCCGGATGAAGGTCATTCACCACATAGATGTAGGTTTTTTGTGAATTTCGTTGGACAGCTGCCGTGGGAATGAGCATCACGCCCGTCTCTTCCTCCACCAACAGGCGCGCGTTGACAAATTGATTGGGGAACAATGCACCATTTCGATTTTCGAAGTTGGCGCGCAGCTTGACGGTCCCCGTGGTGGGATCAATCTGATTATCGACGGTTTCCAGCACACCCTCCGCGATCTTCTTGGACATATCCTGGTTGTAGGCCTCCACCGTCAACCTTGCTCCGGCATTCAACTTTTCCATCACGTCCGGGAGTTGGCCTTCCGCCAGAGTAAAGATCACGGTGATGGGCTCGATTTGGGTAATCACCACCAGACCTGTCGAAAGAGTTGGAGTAACGTAGTTCCCAGGATCCACCAGGCGTAATCCCACCCGGCCCGTAATTGGCGCATTGATGTGACAATACACAAGGTCAAGCTTGGCGTTATCAATTTGTGCCTGGTCCGTTGCCACGACTCCCTCATCGGACTTCACCAGAGCCTCTTGCGTGGCAAGTTGCTGTTCGGGCACGGCCTTTTCGGGTACGAGCGTTTGGTAACGCTTTAAATCCACCCTGGCGTTATCCAGATTGGCCTGGTCTCTCAGCAGTCCCGCCTGGGCGTTTTCCAGCATCACTTGATAGGGCCTGGGATCAATCTCCACCAGGGGATCGCCGGCCCGCACCATCTGGCCCTCATTGTAAAGAACCTGCATAAGATATCCGGCGATCTGACTCTGGACGGTAACGGTATGGAGAGGGGTGACCGTGCCCAGACCTGTAAAGTAGCGGCCAATGTTTCCCTTGTAGGCGCGCGCGGCGATGACGGGGACTCTGCTAGAACCCTGCCCCCCATGACCGCCGGGCCCTTGTGTTGCACTACTGGCCGCGCTAGCGGAATTTGACCGAGAGTGAAGGTAGACGTAGGTACCCACAGCGGCTAAAATCAGGACTACAATCCACAGCCATCCATGCTTCTTGGGTGGTCCACTCTCGGGGGGATCTGGCAAGTGAAAGCTCGGCGTGCTCTCATGAAGATCCTGCCCGTTCAGGGTATTGGATTTTTCTAGACTCATAGGTTCTTAGTCCCCGCGAAAAACTGAAAAACGAGGCAAGGGCATCGATAACAAGGTCGTTTTTGCAGGACAGGACATCCCCTGCCATAAATTATGAGGGCTCACCTTCGGATCTGTCTGAAGGCGAAACCCAGCCCAGGCATCCGTAAGATTCAGGAAGAACGGGGTAAGGGTTTCATAATCCTGGGTGCTCTCTATCATCCCAAGTTTGCTTCATAATCGCTGAACCTTCCAGCTTACAATTTTAACACTTTGCTTGGACGATGGAAATATGCTCCTGGTTACCGGATGTGTAGATATCGAAAAGCCCCTTTTATCATAATTCAATAGAGAAACCACCTGCTCATACGCTTAGACTGCGGAAACCACTCTTCCGTTTGCTGTCTCAACTATGTTTCGATACTTAATTCTTCCGCAATGTGCCTGAAAGGTGGTTAGCTCCGTAGCACGACCGAGCGGCCAGAGCGCCCATTCCCGGGATCAGAACTTGCCCAAGTGATAAATAAACCCAGCAGTATATTCAATGTTATCGGCCCGTCCTTTGACCGGATAACTTGCCGCGCTATCGGGGGTGGGGATATAAGGTAAACCGAACGCGGGTGACCCGCAAATGTGGTCGCGCAGGTCAATGCGGAACGTCCAGCGCTTGGAAAGCTTGCGGTCGAGGCCGACACCCGCGTTGAGTCCAAATTTATCATTGTGATTGATGTCCACCTGCGTAGCCACCGCAGCAAATCCGTGGTTGTAGGCGTAGGCAACGGCCTGGTCCGTTGGGCTGTACCGGTCGTATTCCATGCCCAATTCCCCATAAGGTCGGGCCTTAAACAACCGCCGGACAGCAGGGGCATGAAACAATACGCCAGCGCTGCCGGAATAAAATCGCGTCCGGTATAAAATATCCTGGCGCGGGTTTTGATCGGTGTTGGTCACGATCAAATTATTGGGACCCATGGTGAACACCGTTTCAATGCTGACAACCTTTCCATAGGGAACATCCCCTCCGATCATAAACTTTGTGCCCGGCGCAAATCGCGAATGAAAAAGATTGTCCGCAGAGAGCCAATACTGCGCGTCAACAAGGGTCGAGCCGCCGGCCAGGCCGAAGATATCAAGTTGGGCGCCGGGAAGAAGGTTATGAAGGTCAACGGCCTGCCCCGCCCCGGCGCTCATGCACCCAATCGCCAGCACCATCAACCCCCTCACTATATTTTTCTTCATGATCGAAAGGTCCTCCTGGACGTCGCTTCTTCTCAGGATTCACAACGCGGCGAAGGAAGCAGCGTTGGAAAGTGCAGAGCAACTTCTTCGCGAGCAGGCCCTAACCCAGAGGGCTGCAGTCACCCGCCCTTCACCGCTCGCCCGGCAGGATTGTTCGGCTCAATGCTTCGATGCCGGCCACCTTCGGCCCGTTGGTTTGCCTGCGGGTGGAATTTCGAATCCACCAAAAATCCGCAATCGCGCTGAAAGCTTCCCCACTCCACCCAACTCAAGGGGAGACAGTTTACTACGCGCGGGTGCAATTGAACTACGGGCGATTTGGAATTTTCTTGTGTGCGTTCTTACTTCTTCGTCCGCTGCTGGGGACCGACATCCTCATACCACGGCGCGAAAGACATCCGACGCTCTCTCGACAAGCGCGATGCGAAGCATGCTCAAAATGAACTCCTGACTGTCGTGCTGGATGGGGCGGGAGCAAATAAGTACCCCCACTCCGTAGTGCCGCAAAAACTCTCCAGTAAGGTGGAAAGACCCAAAAAGATGGCACTTGACAACGCCTGCATGAAACTGTCATAGTGTCCTATGACAGAGGGACTTTCATGATTTTGCAGATTAATTTCAAGTCCGGAATGCCCGTTTATCTTCAGATCGTGGACCAGGTGAAAGCCGCCGCGGCTTCGGGCGCGCTTCAGCCCGGCGAGGCACTTCCCTCCATTCGCCCCCTGGCCGAGGAGCTGCGCGTCAATCGCAACACTGTGGCCAAGGCGTACGCGGAGCTCGAAAGTCTTGGCATTATCGAGTCCCTGCCCGGGCGCGGCTGCTTCCTCAAGGAAAACCACTCCGCCCTGCGCGAAGAGGTGCGGCGAGAGCTGCTGACGCAGGACGTTGACCAGGCTATTGTGCAGGCGCACCACTTTCAGGTTTCGCGCCAGGATTTCCTGAAGCTCGTGGAAGAGCGCCTGAATGCTCTGGAAGAAAAGCGCCGCGCGAACGAAGACTCCAAAAACGAAGACTCCAATCTCGAAAACACCCGGCACGAAGGCGTCAAGCAGGGTGACGCCAAGGAGGCGAAATGAACACTCCGACCCCGGTCATTCAAATCGAAAATCTCACCTACGCCTATGGACGCGCCGAGGCGGTGCGCGATTTGAGCTTCAGCGTGCCGTCCGGTCGCTGTTACGGCCTTTTTGGGCGCAACGGCGCGGGCAAGACCACCACCATGAAGTGCCTGCTGAACCTGCTGCGCCCGCAGCGCGGCACGGTGCGCGTGTTCGGCCTCGACCCGGCCAAGAATGAGGTCGAAGTCAAGCGCCTGCTCTCCTACGTGCCTGACCAGGTGGTGTTTTACCCCTGGATGAGCGTGCGCGAGACGCTCGACTATCTAGCCTCGTTCCGTCCGCGCTGGAACCACAAAATCCAGCAGGAGATGTTTGAGCGTTTCGGCCTCGACCCGAACCAGCGCACGGGCGGCCTTTCGAAGGGCCAGCGCACCCAGGTGGCGCTGATCGCGGCAATTTGCCCGGAAACCGACCTGCTGGTGCTTGACGAACCCACCAGCGGCCTTGATCCCATCGTGCGCCGCGAGTTTATCGAGGCTGTGATCGGAGCCTACCAGCAGGGCGTGCCCGGCCAGCGCACCATTCTGGTTTCGACGCATTTAATCACGGAATTCGAGGGCCTGATTGATGAATTCACAATCGTCGACCGTGGCCGCGCCGTGCTGACCCTCGACGCCGATCAGGCGCGCGAGCGCTACCAGAAAATCCGAGCGCGATTTTCCCAGCCGCCGCCGGAAATTGACCTGCAGGGCGCGCTGAAAGTCCAGCGCAATGGGCGCGAATTGGAATTGATATCAAACGGCAGTAGCGCCGCGCTGATCGAAAGGTTGAAGCTGCACAAACCCGATTCGCTGACCACCGAATCGCTGACGCTGGAGGAGATTTTTGTTGCGGCGCTGAAGGCGTAGCCTGGCATTGCCCCGCCGTAACGTAGGGGCACCCCTTGTGGGTGCCCTCGCGCCGGTCACGCCGGCGCTAAGGGCAGGCACTCGGCATGCCCCTACTTTAGGCCATGCGGTTCGCGCATTTAAATCGCTGACCACCAGCCAATACATCTCGGGCGTATATGACCTTGACTGGCCGGAATTCCAGAAACACCTTTGGCAACGTAATTACGACGACCATGTAATTCGCGACCCCGACGAGCTGGAGAAAATCCGCGATTACATTCGCAAGAACCCGATGATGTGGACTTGCGACCGGTACAATTCTGAGAATGGGGTTCCGGTCATCGATGATACCGGCAAATTGACGTCGTGGAGCGAATCGTAGGGACGCCCCTTGTGGGCGCCCTCGCGCCGGCATGTCCGGCGCCAAGGGCAGGCACCAGGCCTGCCCCTACGAAAACACCGCGAAATCAGGAGACAAACATGACCGCCAAATCCACGCGAATCCTCAAAGAAGCCCGGCCGCTGATCTGGCCGTGGTGCGCGGTGGCGATTGCGGGGGTGTTGCCGCTCATTCACGGGTCGAAATACCTGGGTGTAGTTACCACCTTGGGCTTCTATCTCGGCATCCCCGTGCTGGCGACGCTTGCGTTCGGCAATGAATTTCAGAGCCGGACGTTTGCCCTGATGCTCTCCCAGCCCATTGAGCGGCGGGAAATCTGGCGCGAGAAGCTGATGGTGACGGTCTTTGCCGTGGTGACCGCATCGCTGGTGTTCTCGCTGACCACGAGCGTGGAAATCAACCATCAGTTTCCTCACTTCTTCATCTTCATTGCCGCGTGGACGCTGGCCATCGTTGCCTCCGCCGCGTTCTGGACCCTCTGGACGCGCTCGACGATCGGCGGCGTGGCGCTGAATTTCGGGGTGCTGGGCCTCATCGTCACCTGGGCGGACGTGGCGTCACACGTCTTTTACTCGCCCTATTCCGTTGAGGCAAATTCCGCAGCGGTCTCCCACGAAGCACTGTTTCTGATGGCGTACGCGGCCGTGATGCTCTGGCTCGGATGGCGTAAACTGGCGGGATTTCAGGCCACGGGCGGCATGGCGGGGGATGATCTTGTGACCGCCGGGCCTGAAATCATGCCGCGCGCTGTCGCCGACTTGTTTCGAAGTCGCTCACATGGAGCAGTTCTCAATCTGGTGCGCAAGGAATTCCGCCTGCTGCGCCCGGTGTGGCTCCTGACGATCCTTATAGCCGTCGGCTGGAGCAGCGTGACGGTGTACCAGGTCTTGCACGAGCGCGAGCACGTCAGGTTCATGCCCATTACCGCGGGATGGGTGGGCCTGGCGGGCGCGACGCTGCTTGCCGTTCTGGCGGGGTGCATCTCGCTGGGGGACGAGAGAACCTCGGGCCGCCACTCCTGGCATCTAACCCTGCCCATTTCGGCGCGCACTCAGTGGCTCGTGAAATTTCTGACGGCTCTATTCGCGGGAGTGCTCTGCGCAGGCGTGGTGCCGCTGCTTCTGCTCGCCGCCGGCCAAAATCTGTTGGGGATGAGCGTGTTGCCGGATCGACCGTATTATCCCAGCCTATGGCTTTGGGCGGTGGTGACCATCACCGCCGCAGCCTTCTGGTGCTCCTGCGCAACGGATGGAACCGTGACGGCCGCGCTGTGGGTTGTGCCCGTGCTGTGGGCAATTATGTTTGCACCGTATGCAGGCTTTTGGCTCGCTGAAAGATTTGTTGTCCCGCTGCTCAGTTCGACATTTAACCTTTACGGAAACTTCCGGCTCGATGTGTATTTGTACCAGTGCTTAGACACCGGTCGTCATGGTCCGCATCTAACCGTTTTCCAGTCAGGCCTTCAATACGTGATGCTCGTGCCTACGTCGTACGTGCACAACTGGGGTAGCGAACGGTTTGTCGCCTCGATTCCGGTCGCGATTCTGGCCGTGGTGCAGAGCTACCGGATGTTCAAAAAGCAGGCCATTGCCGGAACCAGAGTGGTTCTGCGCAGGCTGCTGCCGCTGGTCGTGTTAGTCCTCGCGATCAGTTTCGTTCTGGTCGCGTCGTGGCAGTTTGCCTCCTTCGCAGCGGACCGCGTCGGCTCGCCCATGTGGTTCGCGTACCGGGGAATCGGGAGTTTTCTGGCGGAGAGCGACGATGTAGTCGCGGGGCAGCCAACACAGCTCACGTTAGCTGACCTGGACAAGGCAAACCTGAAATACGCGAATTTCCTTCCGAAGCCGGCCATTGAATTACTCCACGATGCGCGCATAACGGTTGTTCCGGAAAACCAAGGTGGTGAGTTTCGAAGAAAAGGCAATGCCAAGTCGCAGCCGTGGTGGTTTTACCATGCAACCGTTCATCTGGAAAACAGCGTGGACTTGCTGATTTCCTTCACAAAAGGCACTGACCGCCCGCGCACCAAACTCTCCGTCCATTTGCCTGGCGCGGCCAAAGATGAAATCCTGTGGGATTGGTAAGGTGCGGGGTGTGACCGCAGCAAGTTGCCGCACTCCAAATTTCTACCTTGCCGGGCGGGTGAACATTTCGACCAGCAGGGCTGAAATTGCGACGGCAGTTTTGGGTGAGACTCGGCCCAATTTGCGGACCAGGCGATTACGGTCGATGGCGCGGAGCTGGTC
>JASHSC010000478.1 GCA_030036915.1 Terriglobia bacterium | reverse complement strand
GAGAGTTGGTCACTGAACTTCCCCCGCCGCCGCACAACGCCCCTTCCCGACGATGCCATCAGCCGGGAAGCCTTCTACCAGACGGACAACGAATAACGATAAATGGACTGCCTCGCTGACACCAACGTCTTGCTTCGCAGCATTGACCAAACCCATCCCATGAACCCGATTGCATTGACGGCATTGACGACCCTTCTCCTCACCTGTCTCAGAACTTCCGGCTGCCGATGTACGATGATGATGACATCGAACAATCAATGCAGTAGGCTTACGCTTTGGTAAATTTCGGAGGCACACGAAATAAGAACAACTTCCATGGCCGAAATCTTTCCACACGCTCCCATTACCGAAGCTCTGATCGAGATTCGGGCGCAGCTTCCGGCGAGCGTAACACTACGCGATCTCGAGAATTTGCATTCAAAAATCCAATCCGAGTATCCTGAAAAAAAGACGCGGAAGTGGATCGAGGGAAAGTTTGAATTCGCGAATGCGAAAGAGCCGCTGAAGGCCTCCCCAGTGCGGGAAGATGGGTACCTATTCAGCTCAGCGGACGGTAAGCGGGTGGCGCAGTTTCGCCTTGACGGGTTTACGTTTAACCGCCTTCGCCCATATTCACATTGGGAAGACTTCAAGCAAGCGGCGAAGAAGCTTTGGGAGATTTATAGGGACGGGGCCAAGCCGGTGCTCGTGACCCAGATCGGTGTCCGCTACATCAACTCGATTGAAATTCCTGCTAAGATCTTCGACTATGACGATTATTTCACGGCGGTCCCAAGGATTCCGCCTCCACTTCCTCAGCGTATTCAGAGCTTTTTCAGCCGGGTCGTGATTCCCTTTGCCGACTTTGGCGCGGTCGCAACGGTAATTCAAACGCCGCCCGGCAAGCAAGACCCCATACATACTGATATACTGTTAGATATAGATGTTGTCTCTGCTTTGAATCTTGGGCCGGACGACGGACGAATCTGGGAGGTGTTTGGTAATTTGCGGGACATAAAAAACGAGGTTTTCTTCAGTCACATCAAGGATAAGACAAAGGAGCTGTTCAGATGATACTGGCGACCGTGCCGCCCTATGAAATGATATGCCCCGTTGAAGCGGGAGTGAGCGAGGAGTATCAGGATATTAGAGCGCTGATGGAAAATATCCGCCTCAAGAGTCGAGAGCCGATTTCCTTCTCCTGGAGAGAGTCACTGCGCGAAGAGATCGAGCGTTCCTGGCGGACGCATTCCAAGACAGGCTGGGACGGCTATGATGCGGAACCTGTCTCCGTGGATTCAGCAAATGGTGCCCTACGGATTATTAATGCTCTCCCCGACCACATCACTTCGCCGAATGTCGTGCCAGAGCCCGATGGCATCATCGCTCTCGAGTGGAGCGACAGTGATAGAAAAACCTTTGCTTTGAGCCTCATCGACAATACCCTGACTTACGCAGGGGTTTTTGCAGGAACTTCCAAAAAATACGGCGAGGAGCCCTTCTTCGGTGCCTTACCTTCGACGCTTATCGGCATTCTTGCTGGCTATTTTCCTAAAGATTGACTGGGTGCCGTCTGTCGTCGCGCTTAATGAGCAGACAACCCGCTACATCTTCGACGAAAACTACTTTAACGAATTCAAGCGAGTAGTTAAATACGCAGCTTTCATGCCCTCTAAGAAGACCGGTGACATTTCCATCTACAGAATAAGCAAATGCCGCGAATGGAAAATCTGGGCCATTGGGAAGTGCTTCGTTGAGCGGCTCCGACCTGACAACGTTGTTCTGCGCGCACGCGCTAATCTCCCAGCTCGGCACTTTGTTGGGCAACGATTGACCGTAATTCCCAAAAGGCGGCCACACGCGCGGCACGCCGTAGTGACTGGCTGGCCTGAAGAGAAGGCTGCACAGAGGGTCAAGGCGATTGAGCTCGCTCAAGATGCAATCCTCGTCGTGAGGCCCAGACCTGCAAAATCCAACGAGAGCTGACCACACCACAGTGAAGGCAACAAGAAGTGACTCGTAGATGTATTGTGAGGATTCAACCTGTCGCGCCATTTCCGCCAATTTTTTACGAGGGATTTCTATGAAGCTCCTCATTCAGTTTCTCGCCGCCATTCTCATTGCCCTTGTTCCCGCCGCGGCGCAGGATTTGCGCATGGGAAGCGCGGAGGTTGACATCACGCCCCCGCCCGGCATGGCAATGGGCGGATACTTCCAGATCCGGCTGAATACCGGAACGCTTGATCCTCTTTACGCCAAGGCCATGGTTCTTCAGGACGGCCCGGTGGAAGTGGCGCTGGTGTTTTGCGATCTGCTGAACCTGCCGCGCGGCTATGTGGATGATGCGCGGCGAATCATTCAGTCCACCACTCATATTCCTCCCGAAAATGTCATGGTCAGCGCCACGCATTCCCACACCGGCCCGGAAATGAACCACGTCTTTCTCGACCGGCTGCAAGGCGCTCCGGCGCAGATCGCCCGCGAGTATCGCACTGCCCTGCCGGAAAAGATTGCCGAAGCCGTGAAAGAGGCGGAAGCCCATCTGCAACCGGTGGAAGTTTGGGCGGGGGCCGGCGAGGAGCGATCTCTTCCTTTTAACCGGCGCTACTTGATGAAGGATGGAACGATTGGATGGAATCCCGGCAAACTGAATCCCAACATCGTGCGGCCGGCCGGGCCGGTTGACCCGCAGATTCCCATCGTCTATTTCACCACTCCCACTGATTCACCCGTGGCGACGTTCGTGAACTATGCCATGCACGCGGATACAACTGGTGGCACGCAGTACTCCGCGGATTACCCGGGAGCTCTGGCCCGAGCCCTGGAAGTGGTCAAAGGCCCGCAAATGTTGACCCTTTTCGCCATTGGGGCAGCGGGAGACATCAACCATCTCGATGTCAAAACCAGCGATCGCCAGCAAGGCCCGAAGGAGTCCGCGCGGATTGCCGCCATTCTGGCCGCGGACGTCATCAAGACCTACCCCAAACTCATCAAGGTCGAGGGCCCGCTGCACATCCGGCATGAAGTAATCCAATTGCCCATTCAGCAGGTGACGCCCGAAGAGGTGGAAAAATCCCGGGCTCTCGTGGACCGCGCGGTTGAAAAAGGCCCGCAAGGCATTCCCTTCCTGGAATTAGTCGGCGCGGTTAAGAACCTTCTGCTCACGGATTTTCACGGCCAGCCCATCGAGGCGGAGGTGGACGTGGTCTCGCTGGGCAGGGACGTTGCCTGGGTGAGCTTGCCCGGCGAGTTGTTTGCCGAGTTGGGTATGGACATCAAGAACGCTTCCCCCTTCCGATACACCATCGTGGATGAACTCACCAACGACTCCATTCACTACGTTCCGGATTTGAAGGCCTTCGCAGAGGGAAACTATGAACCCACTAACTCGTTTTGCGCTCCCGGCGGAGGAGAGAAACTGGTCGCCGCCGCCACTCACCTCTTGATTGAAGCGTATATGGGGTCGTCACGCTGAGCTTTCACCCGCGGATCTTTCAATCGGAACTTTAAGTCCCCCACCACGAACCAATAGGCCGCCGGTCCCCAAGTTTCTCCATCCGCGCTACTTCCTTGACCCTCTCCCATAAATATGGTACACTAACGCCATGAAGACGACTCTGGAAATCCCGGATGCCATCTTTCGGCGCGCCAAATCTCTTGCGGCGGAACGGGGAATTCCGTTTCGCGCCTTGGTTTCCGAGGCCGTCGCCGACAAACTTCAGGCCGAGAACGGCCGTGGCAAGCCCTGGATGGCGGCTTTTGGCAGGCTCCGGAACTTGCGCCGAGAAACGGCCAGGATTAACCGACGGATCGAGCGGGAATTTGAACAAATTGAACCCGAGGACCGGCGGTGATTCTGGACACCAACGGACTTTCGGCCTTGGCCGAGGGCGAACCGGCGCTTGAGTCCCTCCTTCGCAAAGCCACCCAAATCGCCATACCGGTGATTGTCTTGGGTGAATACCGGTACGGTATCGCGCATTCCCGTGACCGGAAGCACTATGAAGAATGGCTCACTGCATACCTGTCGAGATTTCGAATTCTTGACGTTGACGAAGAGACCACCATGTCCTATCGCGATGTGCGCACGGAACTGAAGAAAGCTGGAACGCCCATCCCTTCCAACGACGTTTGGATTGCGGCGTTATGCCGCCAGCATCGGCTGCCCCTGCTGAGCCGCGACCGTCACTTCGACGCCGTGCCGGGGGTTCGAAGGCTGGCGTGGTAAAGGCAAGGGCGCTTGGTCAAACAAACATGTTAGTTTGAACTAGGGTCTTTGTTGCGGGCTGGCCGGGAAACACCTTTCAATGCGTCGGGCGGGCGCGCTACGGACTCTTCAGTTCACCCACCACCAACCAATAAGCCAGAATTCCGAGCAGCAGTATGCCCGCGGCGACAGCGAAGGCGGGCTGGTAGGAGTGCGTGCGTGCGATGAGAAATCCCGTCGCCAGCGGGGCCAGAATGCCGCCGATGTTTCCGGCGGTGTTTTGGAAGCCGGCCCAGATGCCCACTTCCGGCGCGGGGGCGCAGGACTGAAGAATGGTGAGCACATTGCCCGTCGCGAGGCCCACCAGCGATGCTCCGACGAGAAAAACCAGGGCGCCTTCGGGGGTTTTGGCGCGCGCCGCGGGAATCAAAAACAATCCGCAGAGAAATGCCAGGGTCAGGACGCCCTTGCGCGTTTTGGTTTCGTTCCAGCCCCACGACCGAATCAGCACATCGCTGATCCATCCGCCCACAAGCTGGCTGGCGCCATACACCAGGTAGGGCAGCGCCGCGTAGAAGCCCGCGCGCACCACCGCCAGGTGACGCGACGTCATCAGATAATCGGGCAGCCAGGTGACG
>JASHSC010000477.1 GCA_030036915.1 Terriglobia bacterium | reverse complement strand
CTCTCCCCGGGGAGAGGGAAGAGGGGGAGGGGAGTTGGGGTGTGTCAAAATCATGACAGCCGGTAAATTCCGACTCCCGCAATTGTCAAACGGTGGCTGCCATCCCGACAGAGCCGGGGGATCTCCAAAGGCGGTGGCGGGGTCGGGGCCACGGGTCAGAGTCAAGTGGGGAAAAACCTTTCGTTTCGGTCCCACGGCAGGACTGCCAAGCATCGGTGAGAAGGGTGCTTTGGGCTTCCACCTTGCTTTGCAAGAAGCCGTGCAGACTCGCTGCCGAGGCGTCATCCACCACCTTCAGCCCCGCGAATCCCGGGATCGGTTTGCGACCTTCAAGAAGTGGACACACTGTTCCCTCTGCAATATGATTGGACAAGGCGAACATCAAATGACTCTTGAGAGCAATGAATCTGTCCTTCGAAAGACTCAGCTATTCGCCAGGCTGACTGAGGGGGAGATGCGTACGTTATGCGCGCGCGTGAGCAAAAGGCGTTTCGGCCGCGGTGAGATGTTATTTAGCGAAGGTGACCCGTGCCATGGGTTGTTTGTCGTGGCCACCGGCAAAATTCGGATTTTCAAATTGTCTCCGTCTGGCCGCGAACAGGTGTTAGCAGTCGAAGGACCGGGAAGCTCTTTTGCTGAGCTTCCAGTTTTCGATGGAGGGGTGTATCCGGCCTCAGCGTCCGCCTTGGAAGATGCCGAAGTGATCTTCATTTCACGCCAGGATTTCCAAAATTACTGCCGCGAGGATCCCGAAGTGGCACTCAAGGTCATTGCGGTCGTTGGTTCCCGGCTGCGCCGTCTAGTGGGGATCATTGAAGACCTGTCTTTCACAACTGTCAGGCAGCGTTTGATTTCGCTCTTGCTGCGGCTGGCCCAAGCAGGCGGGACCGCCACAAAACAAGGCGTCCGGGTGAAATTGACAAGGACTCACCAAGACCTGGCGGCGGAACTGGGAACTGTGCGGGAACTCGTATCCCGAAATCTGAGTCGGCTCCAAGCTGAAGGACTCCTCGAAGTCGATGGCCGCACGATCATCGTAAAAAACCTGGCCGGACTCAAGCGAGAACAGACCACGCCGGATTAGACCCACAGAAACTGCCCGCTTTGAAACCAGTGTCCAAGTGACTTTAGTCACTGTCAGCAATTCATGAGCAATAGACAATGGTGACCGTGATGGAGGTCATCATGGATTTCAACAGCGAAACTAAATTGAAAGACATCGCGCTTGCGAATCCGGCAGCCAGGCAAGTGCTGGAGGACACCGGGCTGGATTATTGCTGCGGCGGCGGGAAGTCGCTTCACGAGGCGTGCCATCAGGCGAATGTCTCGCCGGAACAAGTATTGAACCGGTTGCGAGAAACCGCGCAGGACATCGGCCCCGAGGACCTGAACTGGTTGGCAGCGCCGTTGTGTGAACTGACGCGGCATATTCGTGAGAAGCATCATCGGTACGTTCGTGAAGCGATCCCCCGCACGCGGGCCTTGTCAGACAAAGTCATCGCAAAACATGGAGGCAATCATGCCGAGCTGGCGAATATCGGGAAACTCTTCGCCGAGGTTGGCCGGGAGATGATCATGCACATGCAGAAGGAAGAGCAAATTCTCTTTCCCTATATCGATGCGATAGAGCGGGCAGTGATTGCAAATGGCTCAGTTGAACCGCCTTTTTTTCAGACTGTAAAAAATCCAATCCATGCCATGATGCAGGAGCACGATGCCGCGGGACATTTAGTCAGGCAGATTCGTGTGATGACTTCGGAGTACACCCCTCCCGCCGACGCCTGCACCAGCTTCCGGGCTCTCTATGAGGCTCTCAGAGAATTCGAAGCAGACCTGCACCAGCATGTACATCTCGAGAATAATGTTCTTTTCCCTCGCGCGGTGGGGTTGGAAGCATCTGCCCACATGAAGCAGTCCGATTAATGGATTAGGCGCAACCGCAGTTTGTGGAGGGAAGAATGGTTCGCTTTGATGATGCGCACAGAGCTGTTCATTATCCGCCTGATCGTCGTTTTCGCATTTGGATTCGACCGTTCATCCTGATCGGGGTCGGCATCGCGATCCTCTTCGTAATCATGGCCGCCTGGATCGAGGTCGCAGTGGCCGGGATGCCGGGTGTTCCGCCCGTTCCGCAAATATATCCAAACAACTTCGCAGGCCCATACGGGTTTCCCGTATGGGTACGCTACTGCCACTTCTTCAACTTCCTTTTCGTAATGATGCTGATTCGGAGCGGGCTTTCGATCCTGATGGACCACCCGCGTCTCTATTTCAATGATGGCTGCACGCCAGGAAGCGAATGGATTCGCTTTACGCCGTTAAAAGTTCCACGCGACCGCATCTGGACCGCGAAAGATGACGCGCGCTACATTTCGCCTCTGGTGGGCACGCCGGGTTACCGGCACACCATCGGCATTGCGCGGGTTTGGCACTTCATCGACGTGCACGGCTTCATCATCACCGGCATCGTCTTCATCATCACGCTGTTTGACACCGAGCAATGGCGGCGCATCGTGCCCACTTCGCCCCTGGTGCTTTTGCAAGCATGGAACACGTGGGTCCACTACGCGACGTTTCACTTGCCGCCGGAACCGAACGGGTTTTATGGCTACAACGCATTGCAACAGATCGCCTATTTCACCGTCGTCTTTGTGTTCGGCCCGCTGGCCATTGCGACCGGCATCGCGATGTCCCCGGCAGTGGTGAACCGGTTTCCGTGGTACGCGCGAATCTTCGGGGGCCGGCAATCCGCCCGCTCCATCCACTTCCTCACGATGCTGAGTTTCCTTGCGTTCTTGATCGTGCACGTGACGCTGATCGTGATGACCGGATTCGCGCGCAACATGAACCACATCGTAATGGGCACCGACGATCAGAATCCTATCGGGATGTACCTCGGATTTGTCGGTATCAGCGTGGTCGCGCTCTCCTGGGTCGTGGCGCATTACATTTCTTGGAGCCATCCGCGTGGACTGCAGCACGCCCTCAAGTCTGTGACTTATCCCATGCAGCTTCTTACACTGAATCGACTCCAGCCGCAGCAGAAGTATACGGAGAAGGAAATCTCTCCATATTTCTGGCCCAATGGAAAGATGCCAATCCGCGAAGACTGGAAGCACCTGGCCGAAAGTGGGTTTGACGATTTCCGGCTGAAGGTGGGAGGGCTGGTCAACAACCCAGTGGACCTTTCTCTCGCCGATCTGGAGCACTTGGGCGAGGTTGAAGACATTACGATGCACCACTGCATCCAGGGATGGAGTGGCATCGCCAAGTGGGGCGGGATTCCCATGCAGAAGCTTATTGAGCTGGTCCAGCCAAAACCGGAAGCGAAAGTTGTCGCCTTTTTCTCGTTTGGCGAAGCTCTTTATGGCGGACCCTACTACGACACACAGAGCCTTGCGAATGTGCAAAAGTCGCAATGTCTGCTGGCTTCGCGTATGAACGGGCAACGACTTCCGCAGGTGTACGGAGCACCCCTGCGGCTGCGAGTAGAAAACCAGCTCGGCTACAAGATGGTTAAATGGATCGAGCGGATCGAATTCATCGAATCGGAAAAATTGCTCGGTAAAGGAGAAGGCGGCAAAAACGAGGACGATGAGTATTTCGACTTGCTGCCCAACATTTGATGCAGAATCGTGATTCTTTCACCCCGGAACAAGCTGGCGCTGACCATATTTTTTCGTTCTTCCGAAAGCTCCGCCTTAATTGGCTATTGCTTCACTTTCCGCCGCGACTGGTGCGGTCCGTCTACGTGTTTGTGAATGGATTCATCACGATCGGGGTACTTGCGCTGCTGGCGCTGGTGAGCCGGAACCCCTTTGTGTTCCCGTCGCTCGGGCCTACAGCGTATCTCCTGTTCTTCACACCTCTTGGCCGGACGTCAAGCCCGCGAAATACTGTTTCCGGTCATGCCATCGGCCTCGCGTGCGGTTATGTGGCATTCGTCGTCACAGGTGCCGGAGCAATGCCTTTCGGAGTCCACCCAGGAATTTTCTGGCCAAGAATCCTGGCAGCGGCTCTTTCGCTCTCGGCTACGGGTGCGTTCATGGTTCTTCTCAATGTGAGTCATCCCCCGGCAGGCGCCACGACGCTGATTGTCTCCCTCGGGATTATTGCGAAACCCCGTGAACTGGTCATTATCGAGGTGGCGGTGTTCCTGCTCGTGGCTCAGGCTTTGGCGATCAATCGGCTCGCAGGGCTACCGTATCCCTTGTGGAGTGCTCCTGCCCAGATCAAAGAGTGAAGGATGCCCAGCCGGGTTACACCTCTTAGCGACGGGTGGATGTGGAAAACACGATGCCCAATATTCCTACGGCCGGCAGTCCGCGACCTGTCCGGCTGGACGACAAGACAAAATCCGTCATGGGCCGCGCCATCGCGCGCGAGCAAGCGCTGTCACGTCTGCTGATGACGTACATCGTCACCGGCCTCATCTTCATGCTCCTGCCAGGAACGTTCCTGGGTGTTTGGAACCTCATCAAGATCAGCAGCCGTGAAGCAGCGGAGTCTATCTCGCCCGCGTGGATTCAGGCGCACGGCCATGCCCAATTGTTCGGTTGGGTAGGTACCTTCATCCTGGGCATCGGTTTTTACTCAATTCCGAAATTGCGGAAGCTGAGACCGTTTACGCTTTGGTCCGCATGGCTTACATGGGCGCTATGGGTCATTGGCGTGACGGTTCGCTGGTTCTCGAACATTTATCCGTGGCACTGGCGGATTGCCTTGCCCCTGTCGGCTACTTTCGAACTGGCCGCTTTCCTCATTTTCTTTCAGGCGGTCGCCAGCCATCGCCCATCGAGGGGGTCTCCAAAGCCGCTTGAGCCATGGATTTTTGTCGTAATCGCGGCGACTCTGGGCCTGCTCGCAGCCCTTATGCTGAACTTCGGCGCTTCATTTCAAGTGGCGCTTAATGCCGCATCTCCGGCTTTCCCGCACCTTTTTGATCAGCGGTATTTGATGGTTTCCACCTGGGGCTTTATCGTTCCGATGGTCTGGGGTTTCAGCGCGCGCTGGTTGCCTGTGTTCTTGGGATTGCGGCCACTGCGGAACTCGATTTTGATACTGGCCCTGGGTTTCAACATCCTGGGTGTAATATTAGGGCTCCTTGAACACTTTTTCGCCGGCGGCATACTTCTTCTGGCTGGAGCGGCAACGGTTGTTGCGGCGATCCGTTTCTTCGAGCCCACAGTCAAACCCGCGAAGACCATCAACATTCACCGAAGTTTTCCGGTATTCATACGAATCGCATACGGCTGGCTGCTCATCGCTGCCGTTCTCGGCATTTGGGCCGCGCTTGCCGGTGTGGCACCGGGCATTTGGGGTGCCTCACGCCACGCTTTGACGGTTGGCTTCATCGCCGCAATGATTTTCTGTGTGGGTCAGAGAATCCTGCCCTCGTTTTGTGGGATGCGCGTACTGTGGAGCCCAAAACTTATGTTCATCATGCTGATCTTACTGATGAGCGGATGCACTCTCCGCGTCGCGTCGGAAATCCTCGCGTATCAGGATTACGCGAAATGGGCCTGGAGTGTCCTCCCCGTTTCTGCGCTCATTGAACTCGCCGCAGTCGCTTTGTTTGCCGCCAACCTGATTGTGACGTTCGCGCGGCCGCCTGTGGTCGTGACATCTGCGCTTACAATGACGCTCGAATAGGCATTCCCAATGGAGCGAGGCAACTTAAATCAAGGCGTCGTGTCAACCCTTCGTCGCCCGGTGCTCACCCGGCAACACCATGCGCCGCGAGATTAACTCGCCAACAAAGTGAAATCCTTGTCCAAAGCAGCGTTGAAATGGTTCCATCATGCCAAACGCGATGTGAACGAGAACGTCTACACGATCACCTCACTCAGTCGCCGTAGGGATGCGGTCAACACGCCGGAAAGGGCGATTGGTGCTTAATGGACTCCATCCTGAAGCGGTTTTCGTAACTGATTGAAAGGATGGAGCGGGAGATGGGACTCGAACCCACGACGTCCAGCTTGGGAAATAGATCGTGGATTGCAAATACAACATTTAGCGTCTACGGTGTCGATGCTGACGACCCCAAGCTACTGATTCTACGAGGGCGAAAATCAGGGTTCCGTTAATGGACT
>JASHSC010000476.1 GCA_030036915.1 Terriglobia bacterium | reverse complement strand
CCGCGAATTGGGGCTGATCTACCGGCGCGGAAGCCCGTTATCTCTGCCTGCCAAAGCTTTTCTGGGCATCGTTCGGAACCACCTGCCGGTATGCAGGCCGGACCATGAGTCCTCTGCGGGGTAGGTGGTGAAACACCCTGGTGCCCCGGCGAGGGCTGCGGGAATATTGTTCCAGCCCGAAGTCGATGCGGCAACCCTTCGCCGGGACGACATTCCCGTTTTAAGCTTCGAAATCCCGACGCCGAGCGACATCGAAAGTTTGTACGGATTTCAATGCCATGCGTACTCGGGGGAGGGCGATACCCGGTGGAATAGAAACAAAACGGCCCCCGCCAGTTTTCTTTCAACTCTCATTTGAAAATCGAATTCGGTGGCCCGAGGGTCACTCACGAGGGGAGCCGGGTTCGGTTCGGGGAGCGGGAGAGATATTTGGGCATCGGTGATCTCTTTCGCAGATACTTGGCTGATGCTCGACGCGGAAGGAATGCGGACCTTTTGTTGGGTGAAGGGTACCTTATGCAGCACTTGTTCGCGAGACGGGTGCGGGGCTATTGAAGCGCTGGCGGGGGCTTCTGGGTCGGACGGCCCGGAATAGTTCGAGGAGCCAACCACGCGTACGCTTACCTCGGCCAAGCCTGCCTTCTCGAATCCCAATTCGCGCGCCGCCTCGCGTGAGAGATCAATGATCCGGCCTCGCACGCCCGGGCCGCGGTCATTCACCCGCACGACCGCAAATTTACGATTCTTGAGGTTGGTAACCAGCACCATGGATCCGAAGGGCAGGTCGGGGTGGGCAGCGGTCAGCTTGTTCATGTCGTACACATCACCGCTCGCAGTACGTCTTCCCTGACGTTCCATCCCGTACCAACTTGCGATTCCCCTTTCAACTTTTTCGTTCTTACCATTCAGTCGTGGGGAGGACGTATTGGGAACGCTGTATCTTGCCTGTGATAGTGAGGGTATCAACAGCATCGATGTGAGGGCAAAGCTCAGGACCAATTGCTTCATGTATGTTTCCATCCTTTCGCATCAGACTCATTCACAGTGTCTCCTTTTCCCACACCGGCCTTTTGCCCCTTCCCCCACGAAGGAGCACGTTAAGGGCCGAATTGCCTCGTCAGACCCAGACAGTTATTGAAGACAGCTAGTTACGGAGGGTGCGATGCGACGAAATCGTTCTCCCAGGCGGGAAATTGGGAGATTTTTGCATGGTACCAAGAGGAAGTGTGGTGCTAAGAAAATTCTTTTCCCAGCAATTTCCTCTACTTACGGCTGTAGGAGAACTCCTGTATGCAAGATCCTGCGACAAATGAGATTGCGGCCGTTCACCCACAGATGCGGCCACCTTAGGGATACCGCGAAAAGTCTTGGGACGGGATCGATCTCTGATGGCTGCGAACGCTCGCGTGCCGTTAAGAGCGCAATTCCCGCCGAATAACACCCAAAAACGGAATCAATAGTTCCTTCCCAAAATCCTTATGAGGCTTTTATACCTTTTTCACGCACTGCGTCCTATCTTCCGATATGGCTAGGGGGCGGATCTAAGAAAGCCAAATCACTAATGCCAACGGAGGTTTTCCGATGACCCGATTCAGTGAGGGTGAGACACGGCAATTTCGATTTCGGTTGCGCCCCTTCAGCATGAGATGGAAGCTGGGATTGGCCGTGCTGGCGATGACTTTCTCGGTGAGTGCAATGACCGTGAGGGCCGGCGCGTTATCCGGCGATGTTTACGGAGTCACTCGCAATTCCCAAGGGGCGCCCCTTGCGGGAGTGAAGGTTCAGGTGCATTGCGTCGAGGACAATTCCAATCGGAACACCCTGAGCGATGCGCAGGGGGCCTTCGTGATCGAAAATCTCCACCCGGGTCAATATCAATTGCGGGCGAGCAAGGCAGGCGTGGCCGGATCTGCCCTGGCCACCGTGAGCGTAAAGGCGCAGCAAGACTTGCGCGTCGATATGACTCTGGTCGCTTCAGCCACGCCCGCAGTTACAGCGAACGCGACCCGAAGTGCTGATTCGCGCACGACCGCGACGAACGGGAACTCCACAGAAGCCCCGTTAACTGAACGCGAGAAGATGCTGCTCGAGAGGTTGGACCGCCTGGAGCAACGTCGGGAGGAACTGGAAGCCCGCGAGGCCGGCCAGGCGGCCGCGCCAGCAGCTTCGACCACGACCGCTGCCGCCGCTTCTCAACCGAGCACCGGCCCGGGGGCGGCTGCAATTCTCCAACCTGCGCCTGCGAATTTCACCAACATGACGGCCACACCGGCCAAGCCCGTGCTGCTGGCCTCGCTCGGCACGGCGGGAATAAACTCAGCCGTGAAGTCTTCCACCACCACGCCTCCCTCCGGAGTGCTCGCAGCGCTTGTTCCGCCCAACATCGCTGTACCACCCGCGGTCAAGCCCGCCAGCCCCGCCACCCCGGCGGCCAATGTCGATCCGGAACCAACGGCCAACACCAAGAAAAAAATCGATCCGTTCTCCGATTACGATTGGACGTGGTTGAATGGAAACCCGCGCACCAAGGACATCTACTGGGACTCGAAATTCTTCACTCCTGAGATCCGGTCGGACGTCACCGCCACCTATGACAATCAACATCCCTCAGACCATTCGATGGGAGGCTCCAGCGAACTGTTCCGCTCCGGTGAAATTCAATTGGAGCAACTGGGCATCGGCGGTGACTTCCACTGGGACAATGTGCGCGGAAGATTTATGACGCAATTCGGCGCATATTCCACCGCCACCATTCGCAATGACGGCAGCTACACTCACGGTGAATGGGACATTGCCGACGCGGACCGCTACCTGTCGGAAGCTTATGGCGGCTACCACTTCAATGTGCTGGACGGGATCAACGTGGATGCGGGGATTTTCATGTCCTACATCGGCCTGTTCAGCTACTACAACTTTGACAACTGGGCTTATCAGCCGTCTTATGTCTCCTCGAATACGCCGTGGTTCTTTCAGGGGGTGCGCATCCAGATTTTCCCCACGCCGCACTTGAAGATTGAGCCGTGGATTATCAACGGCTGGCAGTCGTACGACTCCGCCAACAACCGCCTCGGCCTGGGAGGGCAGCTTCGCTGGACGCCGTTCCCCTGGATGAACGTCATTTCCAACGGGTACGGGCAAGGCCGCGACGATCTCTACACACCCAATCGTGCGCGAATCCACTCGGACAACAGCCTGGAAGTTAAATATTTCGACCGGCCCAAGGCGCCGTTCCTCGACAAAATGGCGTTCACTTTCACGGGTGACATTGGCTGCGAATACGGCGGCGGCGTAAGCTGCACCGGCGATCACGCGGGCGGGCCCAAGCAAAGCTTTATTGGTTATATGCTCTACAATCGCTGGTGGTTTGAGAAGGATCAGTTTGCCGTCACCGTGGGCGGCGGAGAGATCAATAACCCCGGGCGCTATCTCGTTCTGCTTCCACCCATCAACGGCATGACCGCAGGCTCCGCAGCGGTCAATTCGCCTTACTTCACCGAAAATCCCGGCGACCCGTTTAAGGCTTGGGACAGTTCACTCACTTTTGACTGGATGCCCAGGCAGTACATCACCTTCCGGATTGAGCCCGACTATCGCCATGCGGATGTGCCGTATTGGTCGGGTCATGGTGGGATTACGCCTCCTGCTTGGGCCGGAACGCCATCGACGGTGGTCAACGGCAACGGTTATCCCACAGAATATGCCTGCGCAACCGGCATGCCCTCCGGGCAGACCGTGCTTTCCGCCGCGGAAGCGGCCTGCGGAGGCGGGCTGAGCAGCGTGTGGTTCCCGAGTCTGGTGAAAAGTGAGTTCCTGATCGACTTTGATATCATGGTAAAGTTTTAGCCCAGGGGTGGCTTTGATCCAACCGTCTCCGCGAGGGCAGTCAGAAGTTTTTCCTCGCAGCGCGCACCTCAGGAGCTGAGAGAAATTGGCTTTTGGGCATTGCGGAGAGGAATCGGCAATAGCAGAAGAAGGAGTCAAGACCACAAAATGAAATGGGCAATGACGGCTCGGGTGTTTATCGTCTTGGCGGCCGCGATGCTGGCGGCGGCCGGCATGGCGCAGGTGAAAGGCCCGAGTCTGGTCACTGATCTGTCTTCGCCTCTGCCGGGAATGCCTCCGGTTCTCGACCCGCACGATATTTATTCGGCGGACCGCCCCGGCCTTTTGAGCCTCGTGGTGCGAGATTTCCCATCCCGCATCTACGTGCCCAACAGTGAAAGCAACACGGTGGACGTAATCGATCCCGCCACGTACAAAATCATTGAGCATTTTGCCGTGGGCCGCCAGCCTCAGCACGTAACGCCTTCCTATGACCTCAAGACTCTCTGGGTGCTGAATGACCTGGGGGACAGCGTCACCAAAATTGATCCTGCCACGGGGAAGAAGGGCGAAACTCTGCACGTCCTTGACCCCTACAACATGTACAACACGCCGGACGGTAAATACTCGATTGTGGTGGCGGAGGCGCAACGCAAGCTGGACTTTGTTAATCCCCAAACCATGACGCTGGAGCATGCCCTCTCCGTGCCGTGCCGCGGCGTCGATCATATGGATTTCTCCGCCGACGGCCGCTACCTGATTGCCAGTTGCGAGTTCTCCGGGTCGCTTTTGAAGGTGGACGTCGCGAGGCAAGCCGTAATCGGGGAGTTGAAGCTGCCGCACGTGACCACGAAGCCCTCCGCGAAAGACATGGAGCACATGCCCCCCTCCATCCCTCACGGCTTCGGCGCGCCCCAGGACGTTAAACTTTCGCCGGACGGCAAAGTCTTTTACGTCGCCGATATGACGGCCAACGGCGTTTATGAAATCGATGGCGACGCCTTCACAATCCTCGGATTCATCCCTACCGGCGACGGCACGCACGGGCTCTACACCAGCCGCGATTCCAAATATCTTTATATTTCCAACCGTGGCGAGGGAAGCGTCTCGGTGCTCGACTTTGCCACGCGCCGCGTGGTGGCCAGATGGGAGATACCAGGCGGCAGCCCGGATATGGGCGGCGTCTCCGCCGACGGTAAAGTCTTGTGGCTCTCAGGACGCTATAACTCTGAGGTTTACGCCATCGATACGACCAGCGGCAAACTGCTCGCAAGAATTAAAGTCGGAAACCAGCCGCACGGCCTGTGCGTGTACCCGCAGCCGGGACGCTATTCGCTCGGGCATACCGGAATTTTCCGATAGGCAGAAGATAAACTCACCTCAGTGTTTCAAGGCAGGCCCGGAGGGCTCCCGTCTCACTGGAACTCAAAGCATTTGCCACCATTCTTTGATCTGACCGAACGTCACCCAAACCCAGCATTTGTGATAGAACCTCTCCTGGGGGTTGCGCGCTCGCAGCCACCGCCACGTTCTTTTCGGCAATTCGACGGTCGTATTTCGAAGGATGCTGAAGAGGGGTCTAGGGACACCCAGGATGGGCCGTCCGCATCCCTGTTCGCGGATCATCACCCGGCCGAAGTCGTGCCACCACCCCAGAAGATAGGCTTCGTTCATTCGATTCGCTGGAACCTCATGGTGAACAACGGCGGAGGGCTCATACCGCAGGCGCTCTCCCGCCTTCATCAGCCGGCGGCCGAATTCAGTGTCCTCACAGCTAATGAACCATCCCGGCCTTCGTTCGAGATCGACGCGAAATCCTCCGTACTTTTCAAACATGGAACGTCGATAGGCCATGTTGGCTCCATACGGCGCCGCCTCAACCGGGCGCGGTTGATCCCCGAAGTCATAGCGCGCGCAAATCGCCACGCCCATGCTGTACGGGCCCTCCATTGCCAGCCACGAGGGGGCAACAAAATTGCCGGCGGACAGCGTTCGGCCACTTGCTCCGGACCACGCCCCGTTATACAACGGAGTTGTCAGGTTCTCAAGCCAGGCAGGATCGACGGTTACGTCGTCATCCGTGAAGGCCAGGATTTGGCCCCTTGACTCACGGATTCCCGTGTTGCGGGCCTGGGACAAACCTTGCTGCGGCTCGAACACATAACGAACGACCACCGGGGCTTGGGCGGCAAATCGCTCCACGACGCTACGCGTCTGGTCGTGCGAGTTGTTATCCACAACCACGATTTCCCATTCAGCCGGATGGGAAAAGGTGGAGGCCGCAATACTGCCTAGAGCCTTCGCGAGGCTTTCCGCGCGATTATACGTGCACAAGATTACGCTGATGTCCATCGAGGTCAGTGGCCGCCGGCGTGCTCAAGGAATCCGGTCAACCGTGGGGTGAGGCACTTTTCCTTTCATGCGACGGGACAGGGACCGGACGGCGGACATGAAGGAGTGTTTGCGAAGAAGGCCGCGACGG
>JASHSC010000475.1 GCA_030036915.1 Terriglobia bacterium | reverse complement strand
AAACTTCTCTACTTCCTTGCCCTCGTGCTCCAATCGTCGGGCGCAGATCTCTCCCGTCTCCTGGTCCAGCCACGCCACAACTTGATAGCGCGTATGCAAATCACATCCGATAAAATGCTTCATGGCTTCGGCTCCTTCCGGCTCGCCTTGGTCGCTTTGCACGCCCAAGTCTACCGGCTCGGGGCCGATGCCGTTATAGATGCGCTACCCGGCTCCGGAAGCGGCTTCTCTCTGTCAATTCCCCAACACCAGCGCCAGGGCTTCCGTAAACGTTTGGCCTTTGTAGGCCCAGGTTCTGGTGTCGATTTGCTCGACTCCGGGGCGGGCGAGGTGCGGGTGCTCGGCGGCGGTGGTGGATTCGATTCTCAGCTCGACGGGGCCCTGCATTTTGAAGGGCTTGATTTCGGCGATCCGCTCCATGGCGCGGCGGGCTTTCTCAGTGATCAGCGCGTGGGCGGCAGGTGCTGGGAGCATGTAGCCGGCGCCGCGGCTCACTCCGGACTTCACTTCCGCGCACTCGCCGTTGGGGACGAGGTCGAGATACTCCTTGCAGGCGGCGGTATCGCCCGAGAGCATGATCGTGGGGATGCCGCGCTCGCCGGCCACCATGGTCCACGTGCCGATTTCCCCGATGGGTTTGCCGTTGGCCCACCAGTTCTGCACGTCGGAGGCGCTCATCGTGTGGGTCAGGATGCCGTCCTTGGCGCCGGCCATGGCATGCTGTCCGATGAAGACGAGGGCGCTCACCGACTTGTCAAACGGTTGAGCAAACGGTACGGGCGAGCCCTGAAGCAGGCGCACTCGCGGGTCGATGTCCACCACGGAGAGCGTGCGGCCGCTGTCATGCCCGTCCCACACGATCACTTCCGTCGCGCCGCCCGCGAAAAGGCCGTCGACTGCGGCGTTCACTTCACCCGTCTCGAGCTTGCGCGATTCCTCCCAGCGTGGACTCTTCCACGGCTCGCATTGCAGCTCGATGCTGAAGATTCCGCTCACGCCTTCCATGTCGGTAATCATCAGCACCTTCTTGCCCTTCGGCGACTCGCCCCACGCCGCAATCGCTGCTCCCGCGGCCAGCAGTGTTCCCAAAATGAATCGCAAAATTATTTTTGGCATCTCACCCTCCTGAGCGGATGATTCTAACCGATTGAGATTTGCGAAATATAGTGACGAACGCCTTTCGTGGCGCGGGCATCTTATCCGCTGTGGCATGGGCTTCCAGCCGATGCGCATATTGTAGGGGCGGCCCTCGTGGCCGCCCTGGGGCAACCGCAAGGGTTGCCCCTACGATGCGCCTGTGACCCCGACTTTTTCTGGTTCGCCACTCAGCCGCGCCTGCGGATAGAATAGAGATCATGCTGACAAAACTCACACTACTTGCGGAAACGACGGCGCCGGTGGAAGAGATTGCCCAGATTGTGCGCGCGGAGCACGGCGATCCTTTCCACATTCTGGGCATGCATCGCGTGAAGGTGCAGGGCCAGCCGGGCGTGGCGGTGCGCGCATTCCTGCCACACGCGCAGAATGCCTGGGTTGCACGCCAAGGCGTGCACCAGGCGACAAAGGGCGGCCCAGGCGGCAGTGAGTCCGTGCAGCTTCAGCGCATCCACGCGGACGGTTTTTTCGAAGCGGTTTTTCCTGGTGAGACCAATTTGTTCACTTATCGCCTGCGCACGGAAGACGGCGGACTGCATGAGTTTGAGGACCCTTACCGCTTTCCGCCCGTGCTCTCCGACTTCGATATCCACCTGCTGGCGGAAGGCACCCACCACAGGTCGTATGAGCGGCTGGGCGCGCACGTGATGGAAATGGGCGGCGTGCGCGGCGTGGCGTTCGCCGTGTGGGCTCCCAACGCGCAGCGCGTCAGCGTGGTGGGGAATTTCAACTGGTGGGACGGGCGGCGGCACCCCATGCGGGTGCGCGGCGGCTCCGGCATCTGGGAGATTTTCCTCCCGGGGTTGCGCGAGGGCGACCTGTACAAATTTGAAATCAAGGGGCGATACCTCAACTACCTCGGGGTGAAGGCCGATCCCTTTGGGTTTTATGCCGAGCTCCGGCCCAGAACCGCTTCTATCGTGTACGACTTGAATCGGTACAAATGGAACGATCAGGCATGGATAGCGGAGCGGCAGACACGACAGGCGCTGGGCGCCCCCATGACGATATACGAAGTTCACCTGGGCTCGTGGCGGCGCTCACGCGAGGATGGCAGCGTGCTGAATTATCGCGAGCTCGCTGGCCAACTGGCGGATTACGCATCGCAGATGGGCTTTACGCACGTGGAATTGCTGCCGGTGATGGAGCATCCGCTCGATGAGTCGTGGGGCTACCAGACCACCGGATATTTTGCGCCCACCAGCCGCTACGGCACTCCGGAAGATTTTATGTACTTCGTCGATTCGCTGCACCAACGCGGCATCGGCGTGATTCTGGATTGGGTGCCGGCGCATTTTCCCTCCGACGCGCATGGCTTGGCATTCTTCGATGGCACGCACCTCTACGAGCATGACGATCCGCGGCTGCGTGAGCACCCCGACTGGGGCACGCGCATCTTCAATTACGGACGCACGGAGGTGCGCAGCTTTCTGTGGTCGAGCGCGCTGTTCTGGCTGGAGAAATATCACATCGACGGGCTGCGCGTGGACGCTGTCGCTTCCATGCTTTACCTCAACTACTCACGCAAGGAGGGCGAGTGGGTTCCGAATGTCTTCGGAGGTAACGAAAACCTGGAGGCCATTTCGTTTATCAAGGGATTCAATGAGCTCGCGCACCAGCACCATCCCGGCGTGCTGACCATCGCTGAGGAATCTACGTCGTGGCCCATGGTTTCGCGGCCGACGTACGTCGGGGGCCTCGGCTTCAGCCTGAAGTGGAACATGGGCTGGATGCACGATACGCTGCAATATTTTTCCACCGACCCGATTTTCCGCCGCTACCATCACTCCAACCTGACTTTCTCGCTGCTTTACGCGTTCAATGAAAATTTTGCACTCGTGCTTTCCCACGATGAAGTGGTGCACGGCAAACGCGCGCTGCTGGCCAAAATGCCGGGAGACTACTGGCAGCAATTCGCCAACCTGCGGGCGCTCTTCGCGTTTTTCTATGCGCACCCCGGAAAGAAGATGCTCTTCATGAGCGGAGAATTCGGCCAGTGGAATGAGTGGGATGCGTCGCGCGAAATCGAGTGGATGCTGCTTGATTTCGAATCTCACCGCAAACTTCAGGCTCTGGTGGGCGAGCTCAACCGGCTGTGCAGGGCGGAGGGGTCGCTCCACCAGATTGATTTTGAGTACACCGGTTTTGAGTGGATCGATTTCTACGATGCGGACCATTCGGTGGTAGCTTTTCTGCGCAAAGGTTCGGCGCCGGGCGACCATGTGGTCGTAGTGTGCAATTTTACTCCCGTGGTTCACCACAGTTATCACGTGGGAGTTCCGGAAGCGTGCTTCTATCGCGAAATTCTGAATACCGACGACACGCGGTTTGGCGGGAGCGGCGTGACCAATTCAGCTGGCTGCCAGGGCGTCCACATCGCCTGGCAAAACCAGCCTTGTAGCTTGCAATTGACCCTGCCGCCGTTGGGCGTGGTTTACCTCAAACCGCAAAGGTAGGCTCGCAGAATTCCGTCCAGTAATATAGTTGAAGACATTGTCTTCCGGGCGTATACCTGTTAGAATACGCCCCAAGGTTCCCCAGTCCGCGTGCAAATATGGGCGGAGCCACCATGCCGCAGGCTGAAGGACGCAGAAGCACGCGCCTGGCTATTTCCATTCCCATTGTTATCTCAGGAGAGGACATTGAAGGGAGAGATTTTAGCGAGGACGTGCGCACCCAGGTGCTGAACAAGCACGGCGCGAAGATTGCCACCACTCGCCGCCTGTTGATGGGCGCGGAGGTCTTGATCGAAAATCCCGCCAACGGCAGGTCAGTAAATTCGAAGGTGGTGTGGCTGGATGGAAATCCATCGCGTGACGATATGCGCAATGTGGCTCTCCAGTTGATGGAAGCGCAGAATATCTGGGGGATTTCGTTTCCCCCTGACGATTGGACCGTCGAGCTGCGTGAAGATCCTCCGACGGACGGTCGCACTAGTCCCTGACTGGGACTGGAACTCACGTCCGCTAAATCCGGCAGACCTTGCGCGAGGCTGTGAAGATACTCATAACTCAAATCCACTGCTTCTAACGGCGGCCGCTCGCAGTAATCCTGCTCGATGAAGAAGTGATCCATCGCTTATCGCGGGGGGGTCAGATGCGTGCCTCTGTCGCGAAATTCTGCGCACCCCCGAGGCGCGGTTCAGCAGAAGCGGCGCGACCGATTCCGCCGCTTGCGAGGGGAATCACCTTACGTGGCAAAGCCAGCTAGCAATCGACCCTGCTGCCGCGGGGCGGGGTTTATCTCGACCCTCAAAAGTAGGACTGTCTGCCGCAATCCAGCCACTAATAAAGCTTTAGGCATAATCTGGTTTTAGGCATTGCCCTACGGACAATTGCCCGTTACAATACCCCTCAGATTCGCCAGTCCGAGTGCCAATAATATGGGCGGAGCACCAATGAAGCAGGCTCAGGACCGCAGAAGCACACGTCTTTCCATCTCTATTCCCGTTGTTATCTCAGGAGTGGATATCGATGGAAGTGATTTTAGCGAAGGTGTGCGCACTCAGGTGGTGAATAAGCACGGGGGGAAGATTGCCACCACCCGGCGACTGAAGTTGGGCGCAGAGATTCTGATTGAGAATCCCGCCAACGGCAAGTCGGCGAATTCCAAAGTTGTATGGCTGGACGTAAATCAATCGCCGGATGGCATGCGCAGCGTAGCGCTGCAATTAATGGAAGCGCAAAATATCTGGGGAATTTCGTTCCCACCAGATGATTGGACCACCGACCTGCGCGAAGATCCCCCGCCCACGCGACGCACCACGCCTTAGTGCGCGATGCTTCCACGTCTGCGCAAACCTCACGTCAGGCTGTGAAGGTACGCGTAACTCATCCTCACAGCTTCCAGCGGCGGCTGTTCGCAGTAATCCTGCTCGATGAAGAAGTGCTTCATTCCTCCGGTGGGCGCCGCCGCGAAAATGCGCTTCCAATCAATTGTGCCGTGGCCGACGGGCGCGAAGAGGCCCATCCTGGCGTCGAAATCATGAGCCACGGCGGGATGGTCTTTCATATCCTTGATGTGAAGCAGCGGGAACCGGCCGGGGTATTTCTTGAAATAGGCCACGGGATCCTGGCCGGCGTGCGTCACCCAGAAGCAATCCATTTCAAGTTGCACGAGCTTGGGATCGAGCGTCTTGAGAAGAAATTCATAGGCAGTGGTATCTCCGAACTTTTGAAACTCGAAGTTGTGGTTGTGATAGCAGTATTGGATTCCTGCCTTCCGGGTTTGCTCTCCGGCCTTGTTGAAGAGGTCAGCCAGGCGCCTCCAGTCGTCGAAGGTTTTCCGCTCCTCGGGCTGAATGATGGCGTTCACCATGTATTTCATCCCGATGATTTTGGCATTTTCAATATCCTGCTGCCAGTTTCCATGCAAATTTTTGGTCATGTAATGCCCGCTGGGGGCACTGAGGCCATCGTCGTCCAGAATTTTGCGGAATTCCGCGGGGGGCTTTCCGTAGAGATCGTAAAGCTCAACTTCCTTGATTCCGATTGTCGCGACTTGCTTGAGCGTCCCCTCCATATTCTTCTGAAGATCGTCGCGCAGGGTGTAAAGCTGGAGGCCGATGGGCATGCCGTAAGGGTTGGCAAAGAGTGAGCGTGGCGCCTGCGCGGCGGCCAACGACGCGAGCCCCAGGGCGCTGCGATTCAAGAATTTTCTTCGATTCATCATGTCGATCCCTTCTCCCATTATTCAGAATGGCATCGCCATTACTACACCAACTCAGCAGGGACGTGCAAGGTGAAAACAATCTCACGCAAAGGCGCAAAGACGCAAAGTTAGGCAAGGCGGAAAGTGCTTGCTTTTCTTGGCGGTGCTTTGCGCCTTGGCGCCTTTGCGTGAGGTGTTTTTCTGCTGACCTGATTTCTTCACAGCTTCTCCGGCTTTGCCGGAGGATGATTGCTTGAAAACTGATGTCCGAAAACCCCTGCGTGTTACGATGGATTCATGCTGAAAAGACCGGCGAGAGTTGATGGAGCTTCCACGGACGAGCGGTTCATGCGCGCGGCGCTGCGCGAGGCGGAGCGCGGAATGCGCGAAGGCGAGGTTCCTGCCGGTGCCGTCGTCGTGCGTGACGGGCGCGTGCTGGCGCGCGCACACAATCGCCCGATTCATTTGCACGACCCGTCCGCACACGCGGAGATCCTGGCGCTGCGGCGCGCGGCGCGCAAGGCGGGCAACTACCGGCTGGAGGGGTGCGACCTGTATGTTACAATCGAACCTTGCGCGATGTGCGCGGGAGCTATTGTTCAAGCGCGCTTGCGACGCACGGTGTTTGGCGCGCGCGACCCGAAGGCCGGTGCCTGCGGGTCGGTGCTGAACATTCTTGACCACCCGGGATTAAATCATCGGGCCGATATCGTTTCAGGGGTGCTTGTGGATGCTTGCGCGGCAGTGTTACGCAATTTTTTCCGGGCGCGCAGGAAATCCAACGACCCATAGCACGCAGCCGCGAGCTTCAAGTTTCGATTTTCGATGTACCGCGGAGAGGTACCGAAGCGGTCATAACGGGGGCGCCTCGAAAGCGTCTTGCCTGCCAAAAGCGGGCACGTGGGTTCGAATCCCACCCTCTCCGCCATAATCTTTTCAATAAGATAAAGAGAAATTACAATTTCAGCGTGCAATGGCGTGCAATCTGTTTTATAATGAGCGACGAACTTTATGGCGCTCAGACTCTATCGCCGCCACCGGAAGGAATGCGAGGCCCGGCTCCCCGAGGACGAACGGACCGGACAGTTTGAGGAGAGCCGTCGCGGCTGGAAAAGGTGCGGCTGCCTCATTCACGCCTCGGGCACGCTTGCCGGACGGTTCAATCGTCGGCAGACCGGCACCGCAGATTGGAATGAGGCCAAGATCATCGCTGCCCAATGGGAGGTAGCCGGCTCATGGGACGGCGAAATCAAACCCGAGGCGCCCGCGCCGGCACCTCCACCCAGCCGCATCACGATCGACGAGGCCGTCAAGGTCTTCCTCACGCTTCGCGAGGGTGACGAGATTGCGCCGGCGACGCTCCGCAAATACAAAACCTTCACCAAGCAACTTCAGAGTTTCGCCGATTCGCGCGGCTATGTCATGCTTGACCAGTTCACTTCCGCCGACATCGA
>JASHSC010000474.1 GCA_030036915.1 Terriglobia bacterium | reverse complement strand
CCGCTTCAGATGGTCAGCCTTTATTCCGCCATCGCCAACGGCGGAATTTGGATTCAGCCGCGCGTGGTGCACGATGTGTTTCTGGGCTCACACCACGATTCGCTGCCTCCTGCGCCCGGGCGGCGGGTGATGAGCGCGCACACAGCAGAGCTGATGCGCCAGATGCTCGAGGCGGTGGTAGACCATGGCACGGGCGTTCCCGCCCAGCTTGGCGGATATACGTCCGCAGGAAAAACGGGCACGGCGCAGAAGAGTGAGCCAGGCAGCGGCTATACAAAATCTCGCTTTGTAGGGTCTTTTATCGGCTTTGCTCCCGCCACACAGCCGGCGGTGACTATTCTGGTGGTCATCGATTCGCCGGTGGGAGCGCATTACGGGACAGACGTGGCAGCTCCGGTATTCCGGTCCATCGCAGAGCAGACTCTAGATTACCTGAATGTACCTCAGGATAATCCCTCCCGGTGGCCTCAGCACGTTACCCCCAAACCTGTGAAGCCCTTCGGCCAGAAACCGGAGGACTTTGTGGGATTCCTTCCTCCGGACCGTGAATCATTCGGAGCTGCCACTTCGCCCGTACTGCCCGCATCGTATTCCCCAAAAGTTTCGCAAGTGGAACAAGACCCCGGAGAGCTTCGTGAAATTGATTCGAGCACCGTGGTTCTGGGTGATGGGCCTCTGGTGACCGTCCCCAATTTTTCCGGATGGGCCGCCCGCCGCGTGGCAGTGGAGTGCCAAAAGCTCGGCCTGGAATTGAACGTTCGGGGAAGCGGCCTGGTGGTGAAACAAAATCCGGTCGCCGGCCTGAAAGTGCCCGTCGGCACGAAGGTTCTTGTAAGGATGGCGAGGTAATTGAATCATTGATTCATTTGGTCATTGAGCCATTTCCTCATCCACAGCTTTCAATGGCGCAATGAACCAATGATTCCATGATTCAATTTCTTGGGCAAAGAATGCGGCTCGGAGAATTAGGTTTGCCGGTTTTGAAAACCGGCGCGGATTTGGCGGCCGAGATCTCGTCGCTGGCTTACAACTCCCGGGAAGTGAAGGCGGGAACTCTGTTCTTTGCCATCCAGGGTGAGAAAGCCGATGGCCATGCCTACATTGCGGACGCGTTGAAGCGCGGCGCCGCAGCAGTGGTGAGCGAGCGCGCTGCACCTTCCGAGCTTGCCGAGCGCTGGGTGCAGGTAGCAACCATTCGCCGCGCCCTGGCAGACGCCGCCCGGGCCTTCTTCCACCATCCCGAAGCGCGACTGAAGATCATCGGGATAACAGGAACCAATGGCAAGACCACGACATCCTACCTGGTGGAGAGCGTCCTGCGTGCCGCGGGGATTCGAGGTGGGACGTTCGGAACGATTGAATACCGCTTGGGTGAAAGGAATATCGAGGCGACGAACACCACGCCCGAGTCGCTTGACCTGCTCTCCTACTTTGCGGAGTTGGTTGACGCTGGGGGCACGGCGGCGGTGATGGAGGTTTCATCTCATGCCCTTGCTCAGGAGCGCGTATGGGGGTTCCACTTCGCCGCCGCCGTTTTTACCAACCTGACGCAGGACCATCTGGATTATCACCACGATTTTGAAGGGTATTTTGGGGCCAAGCGCCGCCTGTTCGAAGGGCTGGGCGCGGGGCCGCCGGATTGGGCGGTGATCAACGTTGATGATCCCTGGGGCGCGCGCCTGCTGGATCTGCCTTATCCCCACCGCCTGACATACGGGCTCAGTGCCGGAGCCCAAATTACGCCCAGGTGCATCGCGCCTGAAACCAATCGCACGGATGCCGTGATCGCGATCCCGGATGGAGAGGTGAAGATCGTTTCACCCCTAGTGGGTCGCGCCAATCTGTACAACATTCTCGCCGCAGTGGGCACGGGGGTGGCTATGGGAATTGCCGGCAGTAAGATTGAAGAGGGCATCGCCAGACTTCGGGCGGTGCCCGGCCGCTTCGAGCGAATTGACGAAGGGCAGCCGTTCCTGGTGGTGGTGGATTACGCCCACACGGACGACGCGCTGAAGAACGTCCTGAAGACGGCGCGCGAGCTCACTCGCAACCGCCTGATCGTCCTTTTCGGCTGCGGCGGCGAGCGCGACCGCACCAAGCGCCCGCGCATGGGCGAAGCTGCGGGCTCGCTGGCGGATTTTGTGGTGCTTACTTCCGATAATCCCCGCGGCGAAGACCCGCTGCTGATCATGGCGGACGCTCTGGTGGGGTTGCAACGCACCGGCAAGCCCTACATTGCCGAAGTCGACCGCGGCATCGCCGTTCAAAAGGCCCTTCAGGAGGCGCGCGAGGGTGACGTGGTGGTGCTGGCCGGGAAGGGGCATGAGACCTATCAAGTATTGAAGGACGGCAAAATCGATTTTGATGATCGCGTCGTGGCGCGCAAGGTGCTGGCGGAAATGGGATATAAGAAATGATGGGCGTCGGGACCGGCACTTACTAAAGAACTGAAGACTGACGATTTTTCAATCCGGCAATTAACGATGAATCTCACCCTCGGGGAGGTGGCGGCTTACTTAGGAACATCCTGTGATCGGGCAGATCAACGGGTCACAGGCTATTCGATTGACTCGCGAACCATCACGCGAGGTGATCTTTTCTTCGCCGTCAGCGGGCCGCGATTTGATGGGCACGATTTCGTGAAGCAGGCCCTGGAAAGCGGCGCCTCCGGCGCGGTGGTGCAGAAGGACTTCTACGACAGGATTCCGGATGTAGGGCGATCGTTCGTGCTGCCCGTCGGCAACACGCTCCGCGCATTGCAGAAGCTGGCCCTTGAGGTTCGCCGCAAGTGGGGCAAGCGGTTGATCGCGGTTACCGGAAGCGCCGGGAAAAGCACCACGAAAGAGATGATTGCGGCCATTCTCAGCCGGCGGCTGAACGTCCTGCGTTCGCCGGGAAATTTGAACAACGATTTTGGACTGCCGCTCGCGCTTCTGAAGCTCGAGCCCGAACACGAGGCGGCAGTGGTGGAATTGGCAATGTCCGCATCCGGCGAGATTGCCCGCCTATCGCGCCTGGCCGAACCGCAGATCGGCGTTGTCACCAATGTCGCCGCCGTGCATTTGCAGTTCTTCGATTCCGTCGACGCCATTGCGCACGCCAAACGCGAGCTGATCGATTACCTCGCCACCACGGGCCCAAGCGCCATTGCGGTTCTGAATGCCGACGATGAGCGCGTCCGGAAGTTCAGCGAGGGGTTTCCCGGGCACGTCGTGACCTTCGGATTTTCGTCGAATGCCGAATTTCGCGCCATCGAGGTTAGGGGGGCGCAGGATGGTGCAACTATGGTGAAACTGGCGGCCCCGAATGGGACGTCGGAATTCACCTTGCCCCTGCCGGGCAGGCACAATGTCGAAAACGCCCTCGCTGCGGTCGCGGCGTGCAGCCCATTCGGCATCACCGCGCGGGAAATCGCCGAGGCGCTGGCCGGATTTAAGAATTTACATCAGCGGAGTGAAATTCTTACACTCCCTGGTGACGTCACCATCATCAACGACAGCTACAATTCGAATCCCCTGGCTATGGAGCGCATGCTCGAGGTGCTGGCCGGATGGACGGGAGCGCGCCGACGGATTGTGGTGGCGGGCGAGATGCTGGAACTGGGGCCCACTTCGCCGGACCTGCACCGCGCCGTTGGCCGCAAGTGCGCGCAGACCGCCGTGGAGCAGGTGATTGCCGTGCAAGGCGACGCGCGTTACATCGCGGAAGGCGCCATCGAGGGGGGAATTCCCGCCATGCGCGCGCGTTTTTTCCCCGACGCAAAATTGGCCGGAGAATTCTGCCGAGCGTTGGCCGCGCCCTGCGATGTGTTCCTGGTGAAAGGCTCGCGCGGAGTGCATCTTGAAGCGGTCATTGAATTGCTTGAAAAAAGGTATATGGGGGGCGGAAATCAGACGCCAGGGAGCGGAATGATTTAGGGGGAGGGGCTTTTGCACTCATCCGATACTGAGGGGGTATGACCTTAAATCCGATTGACGTGGTCATCCGGTTCGAGCATGTCATCAACCGACGCGACCCGGGGGCGATTGTCGGAATGCTCAGCACGGATTCCGCCTTTGTGGATTCCATGGGCGCGCGCGTGGGCGGCCGCGACAAATTGCGCGCGGCCTGGGAAAGCTACTTCAAAATGGTTCCTGACTACTTCATTTCTCACGACGAGATTTTTGCCCAGGGCGAAACCGTAGCCATGTTCGGCACAGCTCAGGGAACGTTCTCGCTGAATGGTTCGCTGCGAAAAGAGAATTTCTGGAAGTGTACTGCCGCGTGGCGGGCGGTGGTGAAGGACGGAAAAATTGCACGGTGGCAGGTTTTCGCTGACAGCGAGCCCATTCGCGCGATTATGCGCAAAATGAAATAATGCTTTTAATTCGAAAATCGAGCCTCGCAGGTTACGGATGGGTGGCCGAGCTTCGAGTTTCGATTCTTGGATTTCGACAGGCCCCGGCTTCCGGCTCTTGAATCCGATGTTCTATTTCCTCTACCTCCGGCTGCATCAAGATTTTCACATCTTCAATCTTTTCCACTACATTACTTTTCGAACCGCCTTTGCCAGCATTACGGCGCTGCTGCTCTCGCTCATTCTGGGCCCGTGGCTGATTCGCAAGCTCAAGGAATTTCAAATTGGCCAGTACATCCGCGAGGACGGGCCGCAAGCACACCAGGCCAAGGCGGGGACTCCCACCATGGGCGGTGTCCTGATTGTTCTGTGCATTGTGATTCCCACACTGCTCTGGTCCGACCTGAGCAACATTTACGTTTGGCTCACCCTGGGGACCACGCTGGCCTTCGGGGCAATCGGCTTCTGGGACGATTACCAGAAAGTTCGCCGGCACCAGAACAAGGGGCTTACGCCAAGGGGAAAATTCTGGCTGCAAATCCTGGTGAGCTTTGTCTTCGGCATCATCCTGATTTCCCTTTCGGCGCGAGGGCTCTATTCCACCTCGCTCACTTTTCCTTTCTTCAAGAACATACATCCGGCGTTGCTCATCACGCACTTTCTCGGAAATATCTGGACTTATCCTCTGGCATTCCTTCCTTTTTTGATCTTTGTTATTCTGGTTTTGGTGGGCTCGTCGAATGCTGTAAATCTGACCGATGGACTCGACGGCCTGGCGATCGGCTGCCTGGTGATATCCGCGGGCGCTCTGACCATTCTCACCTACGTTTCCGGGCACGCGGTGTTCTCTGAGTATCTCGACCTTCAACATCTGCCGGGCGTCATTGAGCTCACGATCTTTTGCGGTTCGATGGTGGGAGCCAGTCTGGGATTCCTTTGGTACAACGCCTACCCCGCTGAAATCTTTATGGGCGACGTGGGCTCGCTCGCACTCGGCGGCGCATTGGGGGTGGTTGCTGTGCTGGTGAAACAGGAATTACTGCTGCCTTTCATCGGCGGAATTTTCGTGGTGGAAGCGCTCTCCGTCATCATCCAGGTTGCCTCCTTCAAGTCGCGCGGCAAGCGCGTGTTCCGCATGGCGCCTCTTCACCATCACTTTGAGCTGTGCGGCTGGAAGGAATCGAAGATCATCGCGCGCTTCTGGATTGCGGCGCTGGTTTTCGCGTTGTTTGCGTTAACAACGTTGAAATTGAGATAGCGAAAGGGAATTGTTGAGAGCGACAAGAATATCTCTGTAGCGGCGGTCTGCGACCGGCGATTTCGGCGGTCGCAGACCGCCGCTACAACCGAGCGTCGTCAGTTTATTTAATCAATCTTTGTGGAGTGAATTTCAAAGATCGTGACGAGTTTTGAATTTCGCGTTTTCCAGTTTCGAGGAACGAATGGACGTTGAAGGCAAGCATATCCTGGTAGTGGGCCTCGCCCGCAGCGGCTTGGCGGCGGCGCAAATCCTGGCGCGCCGGGGCGCTGTGGTGACCGTGACGGACCGCAAACCGCCCAGCGAATTTGGCGACATTCTGGCCGGGCTGCTGAAGGATAAAGTCGGGCTGGAACTGGGTGTGCAGCGCGAGGAAACCTTCCTGAGCCATGAGGCCATCGTGATCAGCCCGGGCGTGCCGTGGGACTTGCCGGAACTCGAAGCGGCGCGGGGGCGCAACATCCCGATTTATCCCGAGGTGGAAGTCGCCACATGGTTTCTAGAGGGAACCATGGTGGGCGTTACCGGATCGAATGGCAAGACCACCACCACCACGTTGCTCGGGAACATGCTTTCGGCCTCCGGCTTTCCGACCTTTGTGGGCGGCAACATCGGCAACGCCTTGAGTTCAGCGGTTGGCCACGCGCAGCCGGGCACAAAATTTGTCACTGAGTTGAGCAGCTTTCAATTGGAAGCCATTCACGATCTGCACCCCCAGGTCGCCGTGATGCTCAACCTTTCCCCCAATCATCTGGACCGGCACCCCAGTCTGGAAGCCTATGCGCAGGCCAAGCGCCAGATTTTCCGCAA
>JASHSC010000473.1 GCA_030036915.1 Terriglobia bacterium | reverse complement strand
AATTATATGCTCCGCCTGGATGAGCTTGTCTCCGGCGACACTCCCAACTACGAATACACGCGGGCCAATTTCTCCGTCACCAAGAACGGCGAGGCGTTCGCCTCCATGCATCCGGAGAAGCGGTTCTACAAGGCCAGCCAGCAGCCCACCAGCTACGTGGCGATTCACCCCACGCTCTCCGAGGATCTTTACGTGGTTCTGGCGGGATTGGACCCGGGCACCAACAAAGCCATCGTGCAGGTCTTCGTCAATCCGCTGGTGATGTGGGTGTGGATCGGCGGCCTCGTGACGCTGCTCGGCACGCTGCTGGCCATGGTTCCGAGCCGTGTGGAACGCGAAATGGCGGAAATGCGCCACGCCCAGGAAATGATCGTGCAGGCGGGCGAGTCCTTCTGAAGCGCCGTGGTTCGTGCCGTCCGTGGTTCTTGTCGCCGGGCGGCGGCCCGAATTTAAGGTATGAAGTTGAGCCTGGCATTGGATGTTATGTTACATGACATCGAAAAGGTCAGCGACGATCCTTTTGCTCGGAGTCGTGCTCAGCGGCTCAATCGCGCTGGGAGTTGAGGCCCGCAAGCCCACCGTGGAATCCATTGGCAACGAAGTGCAATGCATCTGTGGCGGCTGTGTAGCACCGATCAACGAATGCCCGATGATCAATTGCACGGAGAAGGCGGAAATCCGGGCATTCATTGCGAAGGATATCTCCGACGGCAAAGACGAGAAAGCGATTCTTCAGGATTTGTCCATACGCTACGGGCTTCAAGTCCTTTCCGCTCCACCCGCCAAGGGCTTTAACCTGGCGGTCTGGATTCTTCCCGGCGTCGGCCTGTTGGTTGGCTTAAGCCTGGTGGTAATCATCATGCGGCGCTGGAAACACAAACCTGCGGATCAGCCCGCGGCTCCGCCCGCCGCTTACGACTCCAAGGTGATCGCGGCCATGGAAGAGGAAATGAAATCGGCAGGATTGCACTAGGACAGGAATTTTGCAATGTTACTCGCCATAACCATTCTCATTGCGGTGGCGATGGCATCGTACGTGATTTTCCCGCTGCTCAGCGCGGAGACTTCCGCCGGCCCATTGCCCCTGGATGTGACCGTGCTCGGGGATTTGAAGCGGCGGCGGCTGGTGGTCTACGATAATTTGAAGGATTTGGAATTTGAGTATCAATCCGGCAAGATTGCGCGCGAGGATTACGAGGCTCTCCGCACAAACTACCTGGGCGAGGCGGCGGGGCTGATGGCGGCGACCCAGGAGGCTGAGCAGCTCAAGCAGAATGACGCCGTCGTGGAACGCGAAATTGCCGCCCGGCGCGCGTTGCGCAAGTCGCAGCCCAAAATCGAGTACAAGTGCCAGGCCTGCGGGTATGAGAATCCATTGCCTGTGAAATTCTGCGGTGAGTGCGGCGCGCGGCTGGCGACTCCGGGGAAGAAGTAGGATTGGATTTGAGAAACGCCCTTAAGAAAGATCTCACCACAGAGATCACAGAGAAACACAGAGAAGCTTTTCTCCGTGAACCTCTGTGTGCTCTGTGGTGAATCCTTCTTTTTGAACACTGCATTATCATCAGATTCATGCCGGTGTGGTCAGAATCAGAATGAAACGGAGACTTCAATTCATTGCGGTTTCGGCGGCATGCCTTTGGCTGCTGAGCGGGTGCTCCGCTCTGTTCGCTGCAGGAGGAAAAATCTCCGGGCAAGTGGTAAACGGTACCACGGGCAACCCCGTGGCGAATCAGACGGTTCAGGTTCTGATGCCGCGCGGCGGAATGCAACAGGTCGCCACGGCGGTCACCGATGCTCACGGCCGATATGAAATCTCCTCGAGCGATTTTTCCCTCGATTCCTTCTATCTTCTCCAGGCGGTTTTTCAGGACGTGAACTATCACGCCCCGGTAAAGTTTGACGACCGCGGCCAGGCGCGAGTGGACATTACAGTTTATGAAGCCACACGAACCGCGCCGCCCGTGCGAATCCAATCCGCGCGAATCATCATTAATGCCGTGGGTGACAAGGCCCGTGTCCAGGAGATGTTCGCAATCCGCAACTCCTCGGACCCGCCGCGCAGCTACGTGAACGTGGACGGCACATTTCTGTTTCACCTAGCCAAGACGGCGGGCGATCCCACAGCCGCGGTTGCGGGCTTGATGAACATGCCTTTGCCCCAGCCTGTGAATCCCGGCAAGAACCCGGGCGATTATTTCATTCAGTATCCCCTCAAACCCGGCATGACCGTGATGATGGTAGCGTACGATAGTGACTACGCCTCAAACAAATTGGCCTTTACGGATTCGGTCGCTTATCCCATCGACAACTTGGAGTTGCTGGTTACACCCCCCAGCCTTTCCGTGGACTCGTCGTTCTTCAAACATGCAGGTTCGGATTCCGAAACGGGTGGCGCAAGATATGTGGCGGAGGATGTTCCGCCCAACACCGAGCTTGCCGCGAATGTGAGCGGCGAAGGCGCGACCGGCGAGGCCGCGTCCGCCGCCAACGCCACTTCGGACACGGATATTAAGACCCTCCCTAACTCCATGACGCTGCTGGGCGGCCCGCTGCTCGCGTGCTTCCTGCTTGTTCTGCTCTGGGGGCTGGGCGTCCGCGTGGCCAAAGAGTGGCCGCAGTGGAAGGCCCAGCAGAGTGCCAGCCAGCTTCAGAAGGCCCTGGAAGCCGAGGTGGAAAAGCTGTTCAATTCGCTCGCCGACCTTGACGAACTCTTCGCCGCTGATAAAATCGCCGAAAAGCCTTACTGGAAAGAGCGCCTGGAATTGAAAGCGCGTCTGGTGGCCACGCTGAAGAAAGCTCCGCCCGCGCTTCTTGAGTCCTATGCCATCCGACACACCCCGCGCTAGGCCTACACTGGAACTGCGCGATGTCTCCAAACAATTCGGCGAATTGCACGCACTGAGCGGGGTTAGCCTTCGGGTCTCTCCGGGAGACTCCATTCTGCTCTATGGCCCGAACGGCGCGGGCAAAACCACCCTGTTGCGCGTGCTCTCCACCCTGGCGCGTCCCAGTGAAGGCAAAGTTTTGCTGGACGGCGAAGACGTACACTCGAATCCTGCGGCCGCAAAGTCGGCGATCGGGTTTGTTACCCACACCACATTTCTTTATGGCGAATTGACGGTGCGCGAGAACCTGGAGTTTGCGGGCAAATTATTCGGCCTGGCAGCGGTAGTGCAGCGCGTGGCGGAGGTGCTCGACACGTTTCACCTTCGCGAGCGGGCGGAGACGATGGTTCGGGAGCTTTCCCGCGGATATCAACAGCGCGTTTCTCTCGCCCGGGCGTTTTTGCACGACCCGCAATTTCTTCTGCTCGATGAGCCTTTTACCGGGCTCGACGCCGCCTCCACGGAATCCCTTCAAGGCTTAATGAGGCGACTGGAAGGTCAGGGCAAGGCGCTGATTTTCTCCACCCATAATTTCGATCAGGGAAAGGCGGTCGCCCGCCGCATGGTATCGCTGGAAGGCGGAAAGTTGCGCTACGACGGGCCGGTGAATCTCGCCCCTGTCGCGGCGTTGAGGGTAGGAGACAGAAGTCAGGAGCAAGGAGCTAAGGGCTAAGAGCTAAGAGACGCAAATTTGGCGATCGGAAATACGAACTTGAAATGGGCGGGTGGTT
>JASHSC010000472.1 GCA_030036915.1 Terriglobia bacterium | reverse complement strand
AGCGATTGATGGAGGGCCAGTTACTTGAGAATGTGGAACTGCGGCGCAAGCGCAAGGACGGGACATGGGTCGACTTTCAGCTTTCCACCGCCCCCATGTTTGATACTCAGGGGAAAGTCATTGCCTACCTGGGGGTCATGAATGACATCACCGAACGCAAACGCGCGGAAGAAAAACTCCAGCGCTACGCTGCGGATTTGGAAGCCGCCAAGACCGTCCAGGAAAAGCACTCCCAGGAGTTGGCACTGCTTGTCGAAGAACTGGCTCGCGAGCGGGACCTCTTGCGCCTCCTGATGGACAACGTCCCTGATTTCATTTATTTCAAGGACTGTGAAAGTCGCATCGTTCGCACCAATCCGGCCCACGCCCGTGCTCTGGGTTTAAGCGATGCGGCCCAGGCCATTGGCAAAAATGATTTTGACTTTTTTCCTTCGGAGGATTCTCAAGATTATTTCCAGGACGAGCAACAGGTTATTGAATCCGGCCGGCCCTTGATTGGCCGGGTTGAGAAAGCTATGTGCGCCGACGGCCAAATCCACTGGCTTTCCACAACGAAGATGCCGTTACGCAACGCTCAGGGTGCGGTGACAGGTTTGGTGGGGATTAGCCGCGAAATTACCGATCTCAAGCGGGCGGAGGCCGAAAACTACAAACTCATTACGGCCATCGAACAGGCCGCTGAAGGCGTCGTGGTCACCGATCTGAAAGGTCGCATTCAGTACGTCAACCCGGCATTCACCAAAATGACGGGGTATTCGCGGCTCGATGCGGTTGGCCAAAACCACAGCATGTTGCGTTCGGGACTGCATGACTCGAAATTCTACGGAGACCTTTGGGAAACCATCCTAGCTGGAAAAATATGGCGCGGGGAACTGGTTAATAGACGAAAAAATGGCACATGTTATTCCGAGGAAATGACCATAACTCCGGTTCGTGACGCGACTGGAGCCATTGCCAATTTTATCGCGATTAGACAGGACATCACCGAGCGAAAGCGCGTCGAGGAGGATTTAAAGCGATATGCCGCCGATTTGGAGACTGCAAGGGACAAGCAAGAGAAAAACACTATGGAACTGACGAAGGCCTTTGAGGAACTGGCAGATGCCAAGGTGCGAGCCGAGGCCGCCAGCCGCGCGAAAAGCGAGTTTCTGGCCAACATGAGTCATGAAATTCGCACGCCTTTGAATGGAATTCTCGGCATGAGCGAACTTCTGTTGGATACCACCCTTTCCGCCGAGCAATCAGAATATTTGGGTATGCTGAAATTTTCCACCGAATCGTTACTCACCCTTGTCAATGACATCCTCGATTTTTCCAAAATTGAAGCCCACAAGTTGGTGTTGGACGCGATTGAGTTCGATCTGCCGGAGAGTCTTTTTGACACCCTGAAATCTGTCGCCCACCGCGCCAATCAAAAGGGGTTGGAAGTGGCGTGTTCACTTTCTCCCGACCTTCCCGACTTCCTGATTGGCGATCCAGGAAGACTCCGTCAAATCATTCTTAACTTAGTTGGAAACGCCATCAAATTTACCGAGCAAGGGGAAGTGGAGGTGAGGGTGGAGATGATGAATGAGGGGAGGAGAATCAATCCTACAACTCACCCCTCACAGCTAGCCGCAAGGCTCGCACCGGAAGGAAGCGAGGAGGACCAGAAGCGTGCATCCCCCGCGAAGCCCCGGGGGAATGATGCCGTGATGCTCCACTTCATCGTCCGTGACACGGGAATCGGCATTCCGCCTGAAAAACAGGAAATTATCTTTGGCGCATTCGAGCAGGCAGATCCCTCCACAACTCGCCGATACGGTGGCACGGGGCTTGGGTTGGCGATCACCTCCAATCTGGTGGACCTGATGAACGGACGAATCTGGGTTGAAAGTACAGTGGGCAAAGGAAGCACCTTCCATTTCACAGCACAGTTTGGCCTGGGCCGCAAAACAGGGATCACACGCTGGGCGGATTTTGACCGCCTGCGGGATCTTCCTGCCCTGGTGGTGGATGACAACTCCACTAACCGCCAGATTCTCGTGGAGGTGCTCAAGCGGTGGAAGATGTCGCCCACCGAGGCGGATGGGGGTAATCGGGCGCTGGAGCTGCTGGAGGAAAGCAAGAAGGCGCGAAGACCGTACTCAGTCATTCTCCTGGATTCGCAGATGCGGGACCTTGATGGCTTCGGTGTCGCCGAACGTGTCAGAAACGACCCCGAATTTGCGGGCGTCGTAATCCTGATGCTCACCTCGGCCGGACGAGCCGGCGATGCGGCGCGCTGCCGTCAATTGGGGATCGCGGCATATCTACTCAAGCCAGTCAAACAGTCCGAACTGCTGGAAGCGATCCTATTGGCTCTGGGGGCGACGGCCGATCCCTCCGCCTCACCCCTGGTCACACGGCATTCCCTTCGCGAAAAACACCGACGATTACACATTCTTGTGGCGGAAGACAATCCTGTCAATCAGGCCCTGGTCATGCGCATGCTCGAGAAGCGTGGGCACTCCGTTACTGTGGTGGGCAACGGAAAGAAGGCCTTGGAGGCCCTGGAAAAAGCCTCAGGACCCACCTTCGATTTGATTCTCATGGACATGCTAATGCCCGAGATGGACGGAGTGGAATGCGTCGCCCACATCCGTGCAAAGGAGAACTGTTCCATCTCCCGAATCCCCATTATCGCTCTGACGGCGCAAGCAATGGCAGGTGATCGCGAGCGCCTCCTAGCAATGGGTTTA
>JASHSC010000471.1 GCA_030036915.1 Terriglobia bacterium | reverse complement strand
GGGCCATTTTGTCAAAATGGTGTATTGGCGATTGCAGCTATAAGCCGCCCCTGCGAAAAAACACAGTCCGATTAAAAGGGGGATGCTGCCAATGAACTTAAGAATCACAGAAACGAGTTTTAGGGTCTGAGGGTTACCTGCCGCCATGATTGCTTGTGGTGAGATACCTCCGAAAATTTTAATTAAACTTGGCGTGGTTGGCGCGCTGGTCCGAGCCGCCGCAGTTCGGCCGGAACCTATTTGGCGAAAAGCTGCAATTCGGCAATTTGCGAAACGATGTGGCCAATCAGAATATGGGACTCTTGGATGCGCGGCGTCTCGGACGAAGGGACACACAGGCAGTAGCGCGAGACTTCCTGCATCATGCTGCCGAACTTGCCGCACAGCGCCACGGTAACCAGCCCTTTGGTTTTGGCTGCGGCAAGGCCTTTCAAGACGTTGGGCGACTTTCCGCTCGTGGAAATTCCCACCGCAACATCCCCCGCCGAGCCTAGAGCTTCAATTTGCCGGGCAAACAGATTTTCATAACCGTAATCGTTGCCGATTCCTGTGACCGCAGAGGTGTTCACCGTGAGGGCAAGCGCCGGAAGCGGCGTGCGCTCCATCTGAAACCTGCCCACGAACTCTGCAGCGATGTGCTGGGAGTCCGCGGCGCTGCCACCGTTGCCAAACAAGAGGATCTTGTGCCCGTTGCCCAGCGCCGCGACGAACTCCTTGGCAACATCGGCAATTTGCCCGAGAAGATACTTGTCCTCAAGCAAAGTCTGCTTCACCCTGATGCTTTCCTGAATGGAAGCAGTAATGAGATGGTCTGTAGCCGTATTCATTGAAGGCCCTCCGAGTGTTATGAGATCGGAGCCAGGGGGCCCCTCTGCCGGGCATCCGATTCTCAACAGTAACCCAAGACGCCAATGGTAACACACCCCATTGTGGCGGGAGGCGACGACGTGATTAGCCACCTTCTGTCACGAAGCTTTGTTTCAGGACAGACCGTGGTGCGGCTTTTCCTTGCCATGAACCGGAAACTTGAAATGGAACATTGCATGTCTAAGCGTTCAGTCGTACATTATTCGCCGGCGCAGCGACAAATCATTCGTTTCATCGATCATGCGCACGCTCCCAGCGGGGTTTCGGGGAGCAAGCAACCCAAGGAGGATTAAGTGTCCAGGTTCCGCTCTTGCTTTTACGCAATCATTCTAGTTATTTCGCTCTTCGCTCTAAGCGCCAGAATGCCGGGGCAAAATAAGCCGCCGGGTGAAATCGATCTGGTCGGATACGCCCATACGGATCTTTCCTGGCTCTGGCCGCGGAGTGAGACAATTCATGAAGTCCTTCCGCTTACGATTGAGAGTGTTTTGAAGATGATGAAAGAGCATCCGGGAATGGTCTATGCCATGAGTGCGGCGCAGGCCTATAAGTGGATGGAACGGTACTATCCGGACCTTTTCGCACAGATCAAGCTGAAAGTTGCTTCCGGTGAATGGGAAGTGGTGGGAGGGTCGCGGACCGAGCACAGCACTAACATTCCCAGCGGCGAATCATTGATACGCCAGCATCTTTATGCCAAGCGCTATTTTAAGGACAAATTTGGGGTGGACGTAAAGGTGGGCTGGCTGCCGGATTCCTTCGGATTCAATTGGAATTTGCCGCAAATATATCGCAAGTGCGGGATCGACTATTTTGTGACCCACAAATTGAAGTGGCAGATCGAGCGGAATAATCCCCCTGTCCCCTTCCCTTATCACCTTTTCTGGTGGGAGGGGCCGGACGGTTCACGCGTGCTGGCTTTCCACACCGTGGGCGGATACTCCCAACCGGTCAACCCCGAGCAGATGCTGGAATACCTCAAGACGCTGGAGGACAGTGCCCATGTCGATAAACTATTGATTCTATATGGGAAAGGTGACCACGGCGGGGGACCGATGCCGGACATGATGAACCGCGCGGTGACGCTGGTGCACGATCCTGACTTCCCAACCGTGCGGTTCAGCAAAGCGCTGGACTACTTCAATGAAATCCAGGCACTGCCCCAGAGTAAGGATTTCCCCACAGTGGACGATGAGCTCTACGTGAAGACGCACCGAGGTACCTACACAACGGATTCCCAGGTAAAGCGGGACAATCGGCGGAGCGAAGTGCTTTTGATGAACGCGGAAAAATTCTCGCTGTTGGCCACCCAATTCGGCCAGCCTTATCCTCAAGTCGACCTGCAAAAATTGTGGGAGAAAGTCCTGTTCGGCCAGGTCCATGACAACATTGACGGTTCCGCCGAAGCCGAAGTCTATCGCGATGCTGCGACCGATTACGGCGACATCAGGCTCGGGGGTCAGAAACTACTCAACTCCGCCCTCGCCACGGTGGCGAAGCACGTAGACACACAGGGCGAGGGACGTGCCGTCCTGATCTTTAACTCGTTGCCGTGGGAGCGGACTGGAATTGTTTCATTGGGCCCTGAATACTTCGCCGGACTAGATCACTTCAAAATCGTCGACACCACTGGAAAATCGGTAACGTACCAGAATGAAACCGAAGAAGGGGAATCCCGTAAAGTGATCTTCGGCGCGACAGTTCCCGGGATGGGATATGCGGAATATCGCATTATGCCCACTCAGGAATCGCCCAGATTTGTGACCGACCTCGCTGTCAGCGGCCTCACATTGGCCAACGACAAGATTGAGGCGGCAATCGATCCTGAATCCGGCAATTTGAAGTCCCTCAAAAAGAAGGGGATGGACATGAATTTTCTGCGCGAGGATGATCCGGGCGCAGCGCTTGAGGTATGGGAGGACAAACCACCCAAAGCTCCGGCCGGCGAGCCCGCGTGGAACATTTATCTGGGGGCGGACAACAAACTGGACAAGGCGGACAGCGTTACGCTGACTGAATCCGGGCCCGTCCGCGCCGTGGTGCAGGTGAAGAAGCACTTCGGCGATTCCAAGTTTGTCGAGAATATCGTCCTTTACAGTCATTCCGACCGCGTGGATTTTGAACTTAGCGTTGATTGGCATGAGAAGTACAGGTTTGCCAAGGTAGCATTTCCGGCGAACTTCAAGAATGTTTATGCAACCTATGAGATTCCCTATGCCGCCATCCAGCGATACGATTGGACATTGACAGAAGACCCCGGAATTCGCATGATGGCGCCTCCTCGAGGGTGGGAAATTGCTGACCGCACCAAATTTGAAGTGGCAGGACAGCGCTGGGCGGATGTCAGCAACCAGACCGGCGACTTCGGCCTTACATTGCTGAACGATTCCAAGTACGGATATTCGTACCAGGAAAACACCCTGCGCTTAAGCCTGATCCGCGGGCCACGGCGCGGGTATCCCGGTATGCCCGACACCTGGTCAGACCAATCCGACGACCCGATTGTGGGAATTCACCACATAAAGTACGCGCTCATCCCGCATCGCGGCGACTGGCAGGACCTTGATGCCACCCGGCAGGGAGCGGAATTCAACACGCCATTATTGCCCAAGCCGGAGGCGTCCCACGCCGGTCAACTCTCTGCATCTTTCAGTGAACTCGAGGTTTCCCCTTCCAGCGTTGTCGTGGAATCGGTCAAAAAAGCGGAGGATTCGAATGAATTCATTGTCCGCCTGTATGAAACGGAGGACAAACCTGCTACCGCCATTCTGAACTTCCACAGAAGCCCGCGATTGGCGCGTGAAACCGACATGATGGAATGGGACAAATACGCACCGCTGAATTCTTTCCCGATCAAGGGGTCGAGCGTGACAGTACCTGTAAAACCCTTTGAAATAAAGACCATTCGGGTGGGATTCTGACCGCGGGTTGGAGGGTGACTAACCCGACCCCAGACACCAAAATGACCTCCGGAGCAGGAACCTCAATCCTCGACCTATGTGGCCTCGCCTTTGGCGGCGGTCTCGGCCTCTGCCGGCAGAGGTGACGGGACGAAAGGAGACTTACTGCAAGAAGCTTGAATTATTTCTAAGGTAACGGTAAACTGCTTATGGTGCGGTTGTCCTGCAAGGGCTTTTCCGGTTGGGGTTATCTCGCGTTCTGGCTTGAAGAGAACCTCCTGCTCGTAAAAATTAGAAAGTTGCCATGGCTCCCGAAGGAAAAAACTTGCCCACTACCGAACAAGCAACTCTCCTGCTTCTCAAACCGCGCAGATTTTGCGCCGGAGTGATTCGCGCCATTGAAGTTGTGGAGTTAGCCTTAACAAAACTGGGCCGCCCAGTTTATGTCCGTAAGGAAATCGTTCATAATCGTCATGTGGTAGAAGACCTTGCAGCGCGTGGCGCGGTTTTTGTCGAGTCGCTGCAAGAAGTCCCAAGTGGCGCTGTTGTCATCTTCAGTGCTCGCGGGGTTTCGCCCTCGGTTCGCGAGGAAGCGATCCAACTGGGACTTCACGTGATTGACGCGACTTGCCCGCTCGTCGCCAAGGTTCATTTCGAAGTGATCCGCTACTCTCGCGAGGGCTATAGCATCATATTAATCGGATACAGGGACCAGGATGAGGTGATCGAAACATTGGGTGAAGCACCCCCTGCCATAAGCGTTATTTCTTCAGTTGAGGAAGTGGACTCGCTGGATGTGAAAGATCCGGAACGAGTGGTGTACCTGACACAAACAACCCTGGGCCTGGACGAAACAAGTGAAATTGTAGCGGCTTTAAAGCGAAGATTCCCCGGTATTCAAAGCCCCCCGATGCAGGACACTTGCTATGCAACGGGGAACTGCCAGGCGGCCGTCGAGTTAGTGGCGCGGGAGGCCGACACGATTCTGGCGGTTGGCGCCGAGAACAGTTCCAACTCCAACCGACTGATGGAAGTGGCGCGGCGGTCAGGGACGGACGCATATTTGATTAGTTGCGCTGCCGGCATTCAGCCGTGTTGGCTTGGCGGCAGACGGCATTTAGGGATTACTGTGGGCCCTTCCACGTCCAGCTTTCTCGTCGAGCAAGTAGTCGACGGTTTGAAGAGTTGGGGGTTTACAAGCATTCGGGAAGTCGAATGGACGCAAAAGGACGTCCGGTTTGCCTTGCCGGCGGAACTGACAAACTGAAAATCCACTCGGAGGGAGAACCTGAGCGCTTCATGAAACCACGTGACCAAGCCGAACCGGA
>JASHSC010000047.1 GCA_030036915.1 Terriglobia bacterium | reverse complement strand
CCTTGTCAACCTCATGCCTGCCCACGTAGGGAGGATTGGAAAGGACAAAGTCGAAAGTGCCGGCAAAATCCGGAGCGAGCAAGCGGCTGAGCAGGTCGCTTTCAAGGAACTTGACGCGCTCCGGCATGTTGAGGCTCACAGCATTCCGCGAAGCCACCACCAGCGCCGCGCGGGAAATATCGGCGCCGAACAGGATGGCGCGGGGAAATTCCGAAGCCAGCGCGAGGGCAATGCAGCCCGATCCGGTACCCACGTCCACGATTCGCAGGCGCGCGTCCTTCGCATGGCCATGCCGGCGGGCAAGCTCCAGCACGCACTCCACCAGGTGCTCCGTTTCCGGCCGAGGAATCAGGACGTCGGGCGTTACCTCAAAATCCAATCCCCAGAATTCCTGGTGCCCCGTGATGTATTGAGTGGGCTTGCCAGTGGCGCGCTCTGCGATCAATTGAACGTAGCGGTCCAGGTCCTCTGCCGGCAGGTCTGCATCCGGGTGGGCGTGGAGGTAGGCGCGGTCGCGTCCCAACACGTGCATCAAGAGCAGCTCCGCGGCAAGCTGGGCGGAGGGAACTTGATGGGCGAGAAGCGTTTGGAGTCCTTGCCGGAGTGTGGCGCGGAGCTGGGGCATATGGCCTGTTATCAGTTTGCAGTCACCTGTTTTCCGCAAAGGCAATCGCAAAACTACCGCCAGACGACGAGCCAGCCCAGTCCCGCCGCATCGTCAATGTTATCCGGCCTTTTCTGACGCTGATTCATCCTCGCCCGGCTCGCGTTTGGGAGGCTGCTTCAATTTCTCCGCCTGATAGTAGGCAATGAGCGCGTCGATGATCTCATCCAATTTTCCTTCGATGATCCGGTCGAGCTGGTGAAGAGTCAGCCCGATGCGATGGTCTGTAACGCGGTTCTGGGGAAAATTGTAGGTCCGGATTTTCTCGCTGCGGTCGCCCGAGCCGATCATCGACCGGCGCTCTTCCGTGATTTGCTTTTGCTGCTGCTGCAATTCCAGTTCATAGAGGCGCGAGCGCAGCACGCGCAGGGCTTTGGCGCGGTTCTTAATCTGCGATTTTTCGTCCTGGCAGGAGACCACCATTCCTGTCGGAATGTGAGTGATGCGCACGGCCGAATAGGTGGTGTTTACCGACTGCCCGCCCGGACCCGAGGAGCAGAACGTATCAATGCGAATATCCTTGGGGTCGATCTGAATTTCCACTTCGTCAGCCTCCGGAAGCACCGCGACGGTGATTGCCGAGGTGTGAATGCGTCCCTGCTGCTCGGTTTCCGGAACGCGCTGCACGCGATGGACGCCGCTTTCATACTTCAGTTTGCTGTAGACCTTCTGGCCTTCCACCAGGGCAATCACTTCCTTCAGCCCGCCTACCCCCGAAACGCTTGAAGAGAGCACTTCCACGCGCCAGCGCTGGGACTCCGCGAAACGCGTATACATGCGGAAGATTTCCTGGGCAAAGAGCGAGGCTTCATCGCCGCCCGTCCCTGCACGGATTTCCAGCACCACGTTCTTTTCGTCGTTGGGGTCCTTGGGCAGAAGCAGGATCTTCAATTCCTGTTCCACTCCCTCCTGGTGCTTTTCCAATTTAATGAGCTCCTCATGCGCCAGGGCTTTCATCTCCGGATCGGAAGCGGATTGTTCCACCAGAGCTTTCGTTTCCTTGACGGATTTAACGATGGTCTTCCACTCCCGAAACCTTTCCACGATTTCCGTGAGATCGGCGCGCATCTTGGCGGTCTTTTGATAGAGTGCCGGGTCCGCCAGCACTTCGGGCTTGCCGAGCCGCTCCGTCAGCGCCTCAAACTTTGCTTCGATCTCTGCCAGCTTATCCAAGTAATACACAAGTCGCTCCGTAAATATCCTGTGTCGAAATTCGAACATCAAAACTCGAAAATCGTGAGAACCATCGGGCGGGAAATGTGAAAGAGGACTACAGGTCCGCTGTGCCGGCGATGGCGAGGACCGAGAACCGAAACGCCGGACGGGCGAGGTGTCGAATCGCGCGGGTTGGGAACTTTGAATTTTGACCTTTAATCATTATCATGCTACAACCAATTCCCCACCGCGGTTCTGCTCAAGCGCCATGGCGGTCTCGAGGGCTTTGATGGCGGTTTCCAGTTGACGGTCATCCGGCTCGCGAGTAGTGACTCGCTGAAGCCAAAGGCCGGGCTGCGACGCCCATTTCCACAATCGCCCTTTCGACTTTGCGGCGAAGCGGATGAATTCGTAGGAAACACCCGCGATGACCGGAAGAAGAGCGACGCGCCCCAGGAATCGCAGCCAAAAAGAGTGGAAGGGAAGAAACAGATAGATCACCATGGCGATTCCCATCACCACCAGGAGAAAACTGGTTCCGCAGCGGGGATGAAAGCGCGTGCAGGCCCGCGCGGCGGACACATCAATTGGGCCGCGCTGTTCATATGCCCATACTACCTTGTGTTCTGCGCCGTGATATTCGAACACTCGCTGGATTTCCTTCCATTGGGAAATCAGGAATAGAAAACCGAGAAATAAGACAATTCGTATCGTGCCATCGAGCAAATTGAGGGCGAAATTATTGTCAGAATGCAGGTATCGATGCGTGAATCCAGTGGCAAGATAAAGCGGGACGAGCTTGTACAGGAAAATGAAGAAAGCCAGGGAGAAAGCTACGTTCGCCGCCAGCATCCAGCCGCTCAATTCCGAAGCCTTCTTTGGTTTGTCGGGTCGCGAATTCGCCGCCGTAGGCTCCTCCAGAGCCTGTTCGGCGGAATAACGCAGGGCGCGAATTCCCAGCACCATCGCCTGGCCCAACACGCCCAGCCCCCGCAGAATGGGGTATTTCAGCCACGGATGTTTCTCTGAGGGTCGATCCAGATACGCCTGCGTAACCGCCAATAGCCCGCTGGGTTGGCGAACCGCTACAGCGTAGGAATGCGGCGACCGCATCATCACACCTTCGATGACCGCCTGCCCGCCCATGAGAGCTTCCTCCGGCGACTGAAGAAGCGGCACAGCAATTAGCCGAAGGGAATGGTGAATCGCTCTTTTCAAAATTTCCAATTCAGATCTCATGGCGCTATCCTGCACCGCGGGTTGAGCAATGCCAATCATCCAGACTATGTCACGGTGAGGTGGAGATCGCCCGCAGATGACGGCCAAATTTCAGAATAGCTTCAATTGCAGGGAGTGTCAAACCGTGCACGTCATTAGCGCGGTTTCGTTTTGGCGACGCTCGCGATATAATGCCGCCGTTTGCGTTGGAGTTCCTGATGATTACGCGCACGCTGAGGACCCGCCCATGATTCCTTCGTCATTGCGCCTGGGTGATGTGATTGACGACTATTGTCCGCGATGCAAGCTTTTGCTGAATCATGCGGTAGCGAGCATGGTGGGGGGCACCGTAGTGAAAGTGGTTTGCCAAACCTGCCACAGCGAGCATCCTTACAAGAACGCCGAAGTTCCACCTAAGAAAAAGGCCGGGCCAAAGGCAGCCTTGCTGGACGAGGTCCTGGCAAAAGCTGCGCCCGCGTCTGCTGGACCGGCCTCTCCCGACAATTCTGCGGAATCTGATGAGGCCGCGGAATCCCGCCGGAAGAAGCGTGCCTCTTCGCCAGCTCGATACATTACACGCCACGCCTCCAGACCCCCCCGCGGCAAGGTCTAGAAGCGCCCCAGTGGATTCGGTCTGCCACTCGAATCAGGCCTTGGATGACCGTCCCTCTGGAGTATACGTCGCCCATCAGCGCAGGAAAATGGACCGTGACTGTGCGCCACTCTCATCCGCCCGTGCGTTTCAGAATGCGAACCTGGTCGGCGGAGACCAATTCGTAGACAGTGCCCTGCCACTCAATTCGCCTCGTGATGATGGACGTCAAAAAATCCGCAAGCATGATCCACGAAATGAATGGCGACAGTTGCCAATAACAGGATGAGCGGCCAATCACTTCCCCCACAAAAAGTTCCCGCGCGACGAGGGTACGGATATAGCCCTTGCCCGCACCGAGCACAAGAACGGCCAACAGAATGATCGCCACAACACCTCGCTCGGACGCCGTTGCCCTTGGCTTCGCCAACATCACCAATCCCAAAATAAAAGTCCCGCAGTGAAATAGGTGCGCAGCAAACCCCAACATCCAGATTCGTGCCGAATAAATCCGAGTGAGAATGATTTGGCGAGTTGACCAGCGGAAAAATTCCCACAGGCTCGACTCTCCCCGCGAGGCCACCAGGCAGCGAGGCTCAAACTCGATCTTTCCGCCCGCTTCCCGAATGGCGCGCGTGAGGGCCAGGTCGTCACTTACTGTGTTCGCCCAGTATCGTTCCGCGATCCGCAAATTGCGAAAATCGGCGGCGCGGATGGCCATTGAGCCTCCCCAGGCGAAATTGTGATTATGGTTGCCGAGCATGGTTGCGATGGAGGTATCCCAGGCGGCGCGCAACCGCGAAGCGAAACCATCACCGGGCAAATACCAACGGTATCCGGTGCTCACGGTGACGTGAGAGTTCTCGAGAGGCGCCACCAACGACCGAAGCCAATCGGGGGTGGGGGCCGCGTCGATATCCGCGAAGACTAACACCTGCGCGGCGTGTTCTGCCAATTGGAGCCCACGTAGCAAATTGTTGACCTTTTCTCCCTTCCCTTTGGGCTCGCCCGCCACCACCAGTGAAGTTCGGGGATTCCCCATGCTGCAGGGCCCGGCCCTACCCTCCAGCCGTTCTTTCAAGCGCCGATAGGCCACGTCGCCCTCGCTTGCAACACTGAACACAATCTGGTAATCGGGGTAATCCTGGTTTAGAAACCGTTCGAGATTGGCGTCAAATCCTGCCTCCAGTCCCTTGCATGGAATCATCAAGCTAGCGGGGGGCGTATAACTCCCCAACGGAGTGCTTCTGCACCTTCTCACCCGCTTGAGGAAACGTATCCCGTCAAGAAGCGACCACACGCTCTGCGCGACCAGCAGGATTCCGAGGGCGAGGAAGATTTTCATCAGCCACCACATCGTGCGAGATACCATCGCAACAAAACTCGAGAAACAAGATCCAGCGAGCCCGAGTGTAGCATAAGGGGACAA